>JAVSLW010000044.1 GCA_039666455.1 Methanobacterium sp.
AAGAAAAGGTTGGAGAGATATGGAATTAGATAAAGAGTTAATCCAACTTAGAATTGATATAATAGAGAGAAATTTAGAGGAGATTAAGAAAATTGTGGATGAGGGATATGAAAAATTTAAATTGGAAAGAAATCTTTCAGAAAAATTGCAGGAGATGGCAAAATTCAGGAATCTTCTGGTCCATAGATATGCTGAAACTGAAAAAGAAAAGCTTTTTAAGATAATGAAGATGGATGTAGATGATATAAGGGATTTTATTGGAAGAATTTTAAGATATATAGCAAAGTAAGAATGAAGGTTTCTACAGAGCCAAATTTTCTTTAAATCATCAGACGATGATAAGTGGTTTAATAAATTTTTTAGCTATATTTTTCCATTAATTGACCTTCAGCCACTATATATCCTTCCATAGCTTTTAAAAACTGTTGCCGAAGGTTTTCCAAAAAAACAAGGATTGCGACACTTCCTTCTGAATGCTACCTACATGTTTTTAATTATTGCAGAGAATTTTCTATTAAAACAAGGATTGCGACTTAGTGTAGTGAATGTGACAGATTTCCATATAACGATTAATTTTCATTCTATTAATATGACTGGTTAGAGGGCATTTGAAAAGTAATACTTTCATGAATATTGAATTATAACTCGTATAAATATGTCTAAGGACATATAATCTATTATGAGTGTAGAATTAGAAAAGAATGAGATAATACTTTACACTGGGGAGGAAGGCGCTGCAACTGTCGAAGTTCTTTTTAAAGATGAAACAATGTGGTTAACACAAAAAACAATGGCTAATTTGTTTGATGTTAATATAAGGACCATAAGTGAACATTTAGTAAATATCTTTAAAAGTGGGGAATTAGAAGAATCTTCAGTTATCCGGAAATTCCGGATAACTGCTGCAGATGGTAAAAAGTATAATACTAATTTTTATAACCTGGATGCTATTATTGCAGTAGGATACCGTGTAAACTCCAAACAAGCAACACAATTCAGGATATGGGCTACAAAAACATTAAAAGAATATATCACTAAGGGTTTTGTCCTGGACGATGAACTTCTAAAAAATGGGACCCGTTTTGGTAAAGATTACTTCGATGAATTACTGGAAAGAATAAAAGAGATAAGAGCTTCAAAGCGAAGGTTCTATCAAAAAATAACTGATTTATATGCTGAATGCAGCTATGATTATAATAAGAACTCAAAGATAACAAGAACATTCTATGCCACAGTACAAAACAAACTCCATTGGGCCATAACTAAACATACGGCTGCAGAAATAATTCACTTACGGGCTGACAGTAATAAGGAAAATATGGGATTAACTACCTGGAAAAATGCGCCAGGAGGTAAAATTTTAAGTTCTGATATTAGAACTGCTAAAAACTATTTATCAAAAGAAGAGCTTTCAGAATTGAATAATATCGTGAATATGTACTTAGATTATGCTGAAAATCAGGCAAGGAGACGTAAATTAATGTCCATGAAAGACTGGGTGCAGAGATTAGACTCATTCTTACAATTTAATGAATATGATACCTTAAATAATCCTGGCAGAATCTCCAAGGAATTAGCAGATGAAAAAGCAACGAAAGAATATAAAAAATACAGGATAAAGCAAGATAAACTTTATGTTTCGGATTTTGATAAAAAAGTTAAAAAATATCTAAACAGTAAAGACACTTAAATATATAGTATTAATCTTTCGTTTTGTATTGCAGAGGAATATCCAGCAAAACAAGGACCGTGACAGTTTGATTTAGTGTACAGCAAACGCTGCCGTCGTCGTTGCAGAGAATCTTCCAGTAAAACAAGGATTGTGATGATATAAACGTTATTGAAATTTAAATCCTTTGTATATTGCAAAAGAATATCCAGTAAAACAAGGATTGCAACCAGAACTGCTATCATTTTTTTCATACTTTATGCCGTTGCAGAAGGTTTTCCAGTAAAACAAGGGTCGCGACTTTGCAAACATAATCTCCCTTGACGACTTTTAGTATGATGAGAATAGATCAACAAATATATATAAAACATCAAAAACATATCAACGTATGAAAGACCATAATTCTGGTCAATTGCAACTCCATGATAAAACCATATATCATAGAAAGAGTAAAAGAGGATGGACAATCGTTATAATGCCAGATAATGTGAGGATTGATAATTTTCATGGATTTTCGCATATGCACATGGAAATCCAGGGAAAACATGAACCAATAAAATGTGATTCCTTTGAAACTGTAATTAACGTTGTAATTGATCATATTGGAAGAAATAAGGGGCTAAATAAGAAAAAATTAAGGTTGGAGCTTTTAAAATGAAAATTACACTAATAAGAGAAATAAAAGGCAACGAATTAATTAAGGAGTTTGAAAAAACTTATGGGTCACTTAAAAGGCTGGAAAAGCTCCATGAAAGAAATCCAGAAAACATGAAAATATACATGGATTTGGATGATTGGAAATACTATTTAGACCATCCAGATGAGATTATAGAAGATGGGAAAACCATAATCACTGAAAAATTAACATTAGGTAAATTAGAAATGGAATTACTCAATTTCATAAAAAATGAAAAGCCACAGTCAATAAGGGAACTTGCAAGAATGATTCATAAAGATATAAGGACCGTGCATCCTAAAGTAAAGGAATTAGAGAAAGAAGGGCTTATTAAATTAAAAGATGGTCCTAAAAATAAGAAGATTCCAGTGATGAACTACGATAAAATAGAAATAGCAGTTTAATGTTCCTCTTTTTATTTCATATTAAGGATTGTCTAATAAAACAAGGGTTACGACGTATTAAATTATATACCAGAGAAAATAGAAGGTATCCTCATCCTTATGCGACAGTAAATGATATTGCTGGACAAAAGGAGGAAAATTAATGAAAATGGAAATTATCACAGAATTTTGGTTAAAGGAATTTCAAATGGAGGTGCATTATGAATAAAACGAGAGTTGCAGCCTCACTTCTTGGTATTATTGCCGGACTTGGGGGTGGCGTGTTTCATGGCATTGGAGCGGTGCTTCAAGGTAATGTAGCTACAAATGAAATAGTGATAGAGGCCTGGCCTGCAATGCAAGCAACTTTAGGAGAGCCTGCAATGACCTTAGTTCCCAACTTCCTCTTAACCGGAATACTTGCTATTATTATGGGAATCATAGTCACAATATGGGCAGCAGCATTTATTGGAAGGAAAAATGGAGGTTTGATCCTGATTGTGCTTTCAGTAATAATGCTCTATGTTGGTGGAGGTATTATCCCGCCCTTATTTGGAGTACTAGCAGGGGTCATTGGCTCAAGAATTAAACCGAACTAAGAAAATATCTGGCTAAGCAGTATCAAGTATTGTAGACTTAGATCAACACAATTTAATGTAAATGTGTTAAAATTTTAATTTATAGTTAGCTTTGAGGGGCTAACTCGACTAGTTTTAGCCATACTGGCGTTGTAGATATTGTTGCAGATTTTCCACAAAAACAAGGATTGCGACGACTACAGCTGTGGGCCATGCATTGTTGTTCCAGTATTGCAGAGAGTTTTCCAGCAAAACAAGGGTTGCAACAACTTGGAAAAAAGGGTGATATTGGTGGTGGGAAAATTGCAGGGAATTTTCCAGTAAAACAAGTGGAAGAGTTCAGGGCGTATTTTTTAGATCAAAAACAAAAGATTATTTTGCTCTGGAATTCAATTTCAAAAAATACGCTTAAAACTCATATTTACCAATTTTTGTTCCACTTACTGCTATAATGAGCTTTATTTTAACCTAAATCAATGTTTTTTGATGTTTGTAATCATCAATTCTTTTATTAGACAACTTTACATATTCCTCTTTAATATCGTAGCCAATATAATTCCTATCTGATTTTAACGCTGCTAAACAGGTTGAACCACTACCAACAAAAGGGTCTAAAACAACTTCATTCTTAAAGGTATACAATTGGATAAGCCTGTATGGTAGTTCCTCTGGGAATGGCGCTGGATGACCTATACGTCTGGCTGATACCGTTGGAAAACTCCAGATACTTTTTGTAAATTCCAGAAATTCATCTTTACTTATAGTATTTTCCTTTTCATCTCCTTTCCTTGCAAATGTATCCTTTGAGAATATTAAAATATATTCATGCACGTCTCTTAAAACTGGATTTGAAGCAGATTGCCAGCTTCCCCAAGCACAAGAAGAACCTGCACTTGCAGATTTATTCCATATAATTTCACCACGCATAAAAAATCCAATTTCAAGCATTATTTCAATTATATGGGCATGAAGAGGTATGTAAGGCTTTCTACCAATATTAGCAATATTTATACATGCCCTTCCACCAGTAACTAACTTATTATATGTTTCTTGTAGTACAGAACCTAAAAGCTCCATATAGTCAGCAAGAGTTAAATCATCGTCATATTCCTTTTTAACGTTGTAAGGTGGTGATGTAACCATTAAATGGACGCTGTTATCTGGAAGTTCATCCATTTTTTCGCTGGATTTGCAATATATTTTATTGAGGTTCTTCTTAGGAATTTTATTTTCTATGTATTTAATTTTATTAGGAATTTTTATTTCTAAATAGAGTTTACTATCATAGAAAATTGATGAATCATGATTTTCCCTACTTGATGTTCCAAATGAGCTTGTTTTTGTCCCTGTTCGCTTAACAGAAATAGTATTACCTCCTTATTAACTCCAAAAATACTTCTGCTTTCCTTTCATAAGTCTTTTCTTTATTAGATATTCCAATGAATTTTCCAAGTTCAGTTTTAGTTTTCATACCTGAAAAGAAGTTTAATTCCTGCTTTAATAATGAATCTAATGATTTTTTAAGGTTATCAAATGATGTTAAAGTTTCAAAACCTTTATAATCTGTTTCCGTGATACATTTCACATCATTATCCAGAGGGCATGAATTTACAGACCAAAATCCTTGAACAATACCTGCTCTTTTAAGGTGGTCAACCTTTGAATAATAACTATCAGTTATAGGTGTGTTTCCCATAATAATTATAGGTATTGATGAAGCTTTGAAACTTGAAACTCTGATATTGATACTTTTACCAATGGCTTTTAACATAGAATCAGAACGTAAAAGGCCAGGATTACCTTGATGACTCCTGTAATCGCCAATACAAACTAATTTTTCACTTGATTCGTTGATTATCAATTCCCAGTTCCATACAATAGACATTTTAACTTCAACGATTAATTGAATGTTCTCTGGAGTTTGCTCAATCCCTTTTTCTGTAGATATTATCGCATCTGCAGGAGATTTATTTGATAAGCCTATTTCATCACAAATAGCCCCTTGAATAGCATAAAGTCCTTTATCTTCTACAGCCTGTTGAAGCAAGTCAGTAGTCCATTTTTCAGTGAAATTACCAATTAATGAATTTCTGGACTGTAAAGTTGTCTTCTTGCCATTATAACCCTTTGGCCAGTAAGCTAAATGTCGTCCATCATCTGTAGTGTAAAATAATTGTTCTGGAGTTGCAAAAGTTTTAGCCTCTTGAAAGAATAGAACTTCCGTGTCTTTATTCCATAATTCAGGTTTTTTCTCAATTTCATCCACATTAACACCAACTTAAAACATAAAATAGAATATCTGATATTTTTAGTTGGAAAAATACAATAACAAATATTTCTACAAATATTTGTAATATTTAATAAAATGTTTAAATTGATTATTTCGGGGTTTTTGCAGTTTAAATTTCAGTTGATTTATTTTTTAAAATTTAAATTCCTTTAAGAAATTAAATGTTTCAATGCAAATGATTTAATAATAATTTTTATATAAATAATAATATAGTGGGATTTGAAGAAATGTTATCAAAATCGGAGATTTTAATATAGCAAAATTCAAAGAATTTTGCTTGTATTCATTTTTGAACTATCGAAAATTATAAATTTTCGATGTCTGCGAAACAAGTTTTGCAACCTAAAAACCTGTGATTTTTGAGGTGAAACATTGGATCAGTACAGGCTGTTTTTACAGAGAATGGGATTAATAGGAGTGTCTAACTTTCTGGTGACCATAACACCCATCATACTTCTTCCAATTTTAACACAAAACCTTTCTATTGCAGATTATGGGGTTTGGGTTCAGTTTCAAATTACCATCACACTGATTCCTTCCATTGCAATACTGGGATTACCTTATACCATGGTTAGATTTATGGCAGCGTCGAAAAGCATTGAAGAAATACAGGAATCTTTTTATTCATTTCTGTTTTCAGTGATGATTGCAGGTTTAATAGCAGCACTGGTGCTATTTATTCTTGCAGAACCTATTTCTAATGCATTATTTAATGGGAATTTAGCAGTAGGAATTATTTTACCTGTAACTGCACTAATAACTGCATTAATGCTTCTTTTCTTTGACTTTTTCAGGGCATTTAACCAGATGACAAAATATGCAATTTTAACTACTTTGCAGGCATATATGATTGTTATTTTTGTTGCAATTCTTGTTCTTGGAGGTTTTGGTGTAATAGGTGCAGTTACAGGGATTTTAATTACTCAGGTGTTAATTTCTCTGATAATGTTTATATTTGTATTGAGGCAGATTGGGTTTAAAATTCCAAAATTTAGAAACTTAAGGGAATATCTAAATTTTGGACTGCCAACTATCCCAAGTAATGCTTCATTCTGGATTTTAGATGCTACAGATCGTTATGTAATTGGATTAACCATTGGAATAAGTGCAGTTGGTTTTTATTCTGTAGGTTACACAATCAGTGCTTTAATGGCTCTTCTTACATCTCCATTATATACTGTGTTATTACCCATCCTATCTCAGTATTACGCTGAAAGAAAAATAAGAGAAACAAGATTCCTTTTAAACTATTCTATAAAGCTTTATCTGGTTATAGCTGTGCCAACGGTGGTTGGATTATCTGTCCTTGCAAAACCATTGCTTTATATTCTGTCCACCCCAGCTTTAGCGGATATAGGGTATATAATAACTCCCATTCTTGCTGTAGGAGGGTTAGTATTTGGCCTTTACTGTATTATAACACAAATAATAGTTATGGAGAGAAGAACAAAGATTACTGGTTATATCTGGATAGTTTCAACACTACTAAATATTATTCTGGACATAACCTTCGGATATCTTTTTGGAATTATTGGAATTGCAATTACAACCCTGATTATCTATCTGGCAGCATTTTTAGTTACTTCTTACTATTCTTTCATGTATATAAGATGTAATTTCTATTTTGGATTCTTAACTAAAGTTATAATTGCAGCAGCAGTAATGGCAGTATTTCTCTACATTATATATCCATTTGGGGCTTTAAATATCATTGTGACAGGGTCAGTCTCGCTTGGTTTATATATTTTAGTTTTATGGCTTCTTAAAGGAATTAGAACCGGGGAAATCAAATTTTTCATCGGGATCATAAAAGAATCATTGTTAAATGTTTATATGTCACTTAGAGGTCTGGCATGAAATAATAAACCAAAAAAAGAGGTAATTAAAAGGGGTTGTAAAGCACGACCAGCACACATTAACTTTACAGTCCCACATAATACAAAAATGTATATAATATGTCATCCAAAATTAGATCTGATGTATTTCTCGGAGGTTAAATTGATGTCACAGGATAATGTTGTATACATTGGAAATAAACCAGTAATGAACTATGTATTAGCTGTCGTAACCCAGATGAATGGTGGAACATCTGAAGTAATTTTAAAGGCACGTGGAAGGGCCATTAGTAGGGCTGTTGACGTTGCCGAGATAGTCAGAAATAGATTCATTCCAGAAGCAGAACTTGGATCTATAGATATCAGCACCGAAGAAGTATCCAGCATGGAAGGATCCAATAGTAACGTTTCAGCAATTGAGATACAGCTTAATAAATAGTTAAAAAAAATTTTTACAATTTTTTTTGAATATTATTTTTTTAAGCAAAAGATTATTTTGATAATGTTTCAAGTTTCAAATCAAATATATTTCTCCAGTTACTGTAATCATGAATTCTAACAGGAATATTTTTTATTTTACGTGTTAAGTATACCTTTTCCCTACAGCCTAAGGGGACTATTATGTGGAGATCTATACCTGGTTTAGAAATCAGGTATTTCCATTTATTTTTGTTATCGTGGGATAATATACTTTCACAGTTTTCAAATTCAATTACAACGATGTCATTGCTTCCCCTGTATGCAAATATATCCAGAACATACTTATTATATTTTGTTCTGGTTCCTCTATAAATGCTACCCGGATATTTAAGATCCTTTTCTACATAATAACCGTTTTTTTTCAATGTTTTAACGATGGAGGTGGTCAGATTTTCTTGAATTTTAGTTTTCATACAATTATTTTTGATACACATAAAAATCCCTTAAGCAAATTCAAACTTTGAATTAAAGTTTCCTATAAATTATATTAATAAACATTGTATATAAATATTTGGATATTACCCTATTATTTACATATATGTTACAATTATATATGATTATTTATAATAAAGAAGTTATTTTATGTACATTATTCAAATTTTTCTTAAATTTTCGTAAATATTTACAAAATATCGTAAATGAATCTTTTTTTTAAACAATGTTTAAATAATTTGAATTTTAATACAACAATCAATGTATTTTTATCGTATATATTGAAAACATTTATATACCAGTAATCATAATATGATTAGAATATAGTGTAATATTTATTAAATAATGAAACCAGAATTAGATTGAAAAGCCGTCGAAAAATCCCTCAAAATTCTTCGAATTTTGATGCCCCGAAAACTTTGTTTTCGAGGGCTTTGATTTTTCGGGCCTACAAATCTTTGATTTGTGGCCGGGAAATATAATTTCCTACGGCATTCAAAAACCGTAGGTTTTTGAAAAGCATCAAAAACTATGAAAACCGTGACTAAATCATATAAATATAGAATATATCCAAATAAAGAGCAACAGGATATATTAGAATTTAATATGGGTAGTGCACGCTTTGTTTTCAACCATGTTAAAGTCATGTATGAACTATATAGAAAACAGGCCATAGAATATGGTTTAAAACCAGTATATGCAAACAGGAAACTGTTTAATAACATATTAAATGATTTAAAGAAGCATCATCCATTTTTAAAAGAAGTTAACAGCACAGTTCTTCAAAAAGCATATGATGACCTTATTTCTGCTTATAAAATGGTGGGTAAAGCTAATCATGGGTGGGTGAAATTTAAATCCCGTAAAAATCCTGTGCAATCGTTCAGAACTTTAAACGCTAAAATAGTGGAGGGGAAATTGAAATTACCCAAAATTAAGAGCCTAATATCTATGAAGTACAGTCGAAAAGTTCGTGGAGATATATTAACTGCAACTATCAGCAGGAACAACTCTAACCAGTACTTCGTAAGTTTCAATGTTAAAAACAGTCCTGTTAAGGCTTTGAAAAAAACTAATCAAAAAGTAGGTATTGATCTTGGATTAAAAAATCTGGCAACATTTAGTAACGGCTTTAAAACAGGTAAAATACATTTAAAAGAGGTTGACAACAAAATAAGGAGATATAATCAAATCATAAGTAAAAAGGTTAAAGATGGGTGTAATTGGTTAAAGGCGAAAACCAAGCTTAACCAGTTATACCAGAAGAAAAAAAATATTATAAATGATTTTTTACATAAAACAACAACACAAATAGTACAAGAATTTGATAAAATCTATATTGGAAATGTAAATAACCAGTTGGGACTGAAAAATAAACATTTAGCAAGAGCTACAGCAGATCAGCATTGGTTTGAGTTCAAGCGACAACTACAATATAAGTCTGATTGGTATGATAAACATTTTAGAGTTGTTAATGAAAAATACACTTCTAAAACTTGCAGTAATTGTGGATATGTTACAGAAGTTTTGGATTTGAATATTCGCAGATGGATATGCCCCAAATGCAATATAGAACATGATAGGGACATAAACGCTGCACGCAATATGAAAACCTTGAATGACAAACAACGTCATTCAAGGTTTTTTCTAACCGTGGGAACCACGGGGCTTGCCTTTGGTAAAACCAACAATCAGTTGGTGGATTAGGAATCCATTGACCTCTTCAGGTCATGGTAGTTCAAGGACATACAGTAGGGGTTATATGATGGAAAAACTAAAATATGAAATAATAAAAATGAGATATAGGATCCTTGTAAGAAAGGGACTTGTGGAAAATAAATATAGAACCTGTAAGAGCATGTCAAAGATCGTTGAAGAATATGAAAATCAATTTATACCGGGAACTGTTTTATTAAGTGAAAATGCAGGGTATAAATTACGTATCGAATACCCTGTGGAATGATAAATTTTATAAATTCAAATAACTTCATTTATATCCTCATAATTCTATTTTAAATCTTTATATTATTGTAATTCTTCCAGCATCAGTTATGGTATATTTTTCAAAAAATCTGGATTTTTCAACCAGTCCACAATCTATGAGTCCTGCTAAATGTTTATAAACCATTGACCGAGATATATTTGCTTTTTTCCCAATTTCAGCAGCACTTAAATCAGAAGCAGCTAAAAATTCCAGTATTTCTAACTTTTTTTCTGACAAATTCAGATTCATCACTGGAATTCTTATAATTTTATCATTATAACAGCTGAAAATAGCATCTACACCATATTTATTGGCTACAAAATTAAGTAAAGGACCTAAATCTTCACCACCAAATGCAATAAAGACTTCTCCATGTTTTTTTGCACCATTTATAATTTCTGATATCCTTACACAGATTTCTATTGGATCTTCAGTTTCTATACTAATTTCTCCACCCTTTATGAATTTATCTAATTCTGTTTTTCTATGGCTTTTACCATGTAAAATAATTAATCCTTCAGCCTGTGTTTTCATTGAAGCATTAAATAAGCACTGTCCCTTCAGGTTTGTAATCAGGGTTCTCATCCTATCACCTAAATATGTAATAAATAATTTTTGAGTCTCACTTAACTGTTGATGGTCCAACTATAAATATTGGACAGAGAACAAAATTTATTTATATGCTTCATTTTATCTAAAAGTAGAAATTTAGAAGCGGAGGATATGGAATGGCTGATGGAATAAAATCAAAGGAAGAGCTATCTACACGTCAGGTAAATATTGATATAAAAAATAAAACCAGTGAAAATAATTATCTAAATGTGGAAGTCACACAAAAGCTGGATTCTATAGCTGTAGGACTTGGAAATGGCATAAACATTACTTTAAAAGGGGATGTGGGGGATTTTGTCGGAGCTTTGAACAATGGTGCAAATATAGAAATTGAAGGTAATGCTGGACGTTACGTGGGTAACAACATGACCAGTGGGGAAATAATTGTTAAAGGCTCAGCAGAAGATGGTGTTGGTTTTGGAACTTACGAAGGTACCATCGTTGTACATGGAAATGCAGGAAATGGAATAGGGCAGCTTAATAAAGGCGGATTAATCCTTATTAATGGAAATATTGGAAATTTAGCAGGTCTTTACATGTTAAGTGGAGATATCATAGTAACCGGTAATGCCGGTATTGATACTGGAGACTGGATGATTGGAGGCACTATTTATATTGGAGGAACCTTTAAAACAGGGACAAATGCAAAAGTTCATCAATTAGATGCTGAAGATAAGCAGAAACTCCAGGAAATTTTTGGTATCTATAAAATAGATGCAGATATTGAAAAATTTATCAAAATAGAACCTAAAAAAATAAGGCCATTTTATGGGTGATTAGATGAAACAGATTCTTTTAACAAATCCTGAAGACTGTGACGGATGTAATGATTGTGTAGAAGCTTGCAGCAAAATAAATGGTGGAAATGGATTATTTTTGCATGAAATGACCAAAGGATACCAGGTAATTGTCTGCCAGCAGTGTATTAATCCTTCATGTATTAAAGGATGCTTCAGAAATGCAATTTATCGAGAAAACGGAATTGTGAAAATTAATCATGACATCTGTATCGGGTGCAGATTATGCGTATTGATGTGTCCTATTGGAAGTATAACCTATACTGAAGATAAAATGCTTAAATGCGAGCGGCAGTGCACTGATTCCAATGGCGGAAGACCAGCATGTATTGATGCATGTGAATCTAAATGTTTAAAGGAGATAGATGTTAAAGATGTAGCCGCAGGACTGCAGCAAGGAATTAAGATGAATGGGGCATTTTCTGGACGATCTTCAGCTCCCCATGCATCTTCAGATCTTGCAAATGCAACGCAGGGACTTTGTGTTTTCTGCGGAACATGTGAAATAGTCTGTCCAACAGATGCAATTGAAATAGTGGATAATCATGCAGAAATAGATAAATCCCGGTGTATAATGTGTGGATCCTGCTTTGCAGCTTGCCCTGTTTTAATACCAAGCGGAGCTGGGAGTATCTGGGATCCAAGAACTATTGCAAATATAAGATACACCTCAAAAGCAGGAAAATATGTCCTTAGAGGTTTTGGAACTGAAAGACGTCTGCCTAACTTTGATAGCATTGTTATTCTACCGGCACAGGCATCGGTTTCTCCAGTAGATAAATATAGGGAATCCTGCAACACTGGAGTTGTTCTTGGAACTCGATATGCAGAAGAACCTCTGAAATTAGATACTCCTGTGTTAATTGCAGGAATGTCATTCGGGGCATTAAGTAAGGAATGTAAAATAGCTCTTGCTAGAGGTACATCACTTGTGGGATCATGTGCAAACACTGGAGAAGGAGGAATGCTTCCAGAAGAAAGGGAATATGCAGATAAACTAATTGTTCAATACTCATCCGGCAGATTTGGAGTATCAGTTGATTATTTAAATGTTTCAGATGCTATAGAAGTAAAAATAGGGCAAGGAGCAAAACCTGGAATGGGAGGGCATCTCCTTGCAGAGAAAGTGAGTCCTGAAGTTGCCCATATAAGAGGAATACCTGTTGGAACAGATGCTTTAAGTCCTGCAAGGTTTTTAGATGCCACAAAAGAGGAGGATCTGGCAAAACACATTGAACTACTAAGAGAAGTAACAGACTGGCGCGTTCCAATAATAGTTAAATTAGGGCCCGGTAGAGTAAATGAAGATGTTAAAATAGTTGCTGAAGCAGGAGCAGATATAATTTCAGTTGATGGAATGGAAGGGGGGACTGGAGCAGCTCCTGAAGTGGTTATTGAACACACTGGAATTCCAACACTTGCTTCACTTGTCCAGGCAGTTAATGGACTTGAGGAAATAGGGATGAAAGATGAAATAGACATTATAATTACTGGAGGAATAAGGAGCGGTGCGGATGTAGCTAAAGCAATGGCCATGGGGGCTGATGCTGCATACATAGGAACTGGAGCAATGATAGCTGCAGGATGTCGTGCATGTCATATGTGTTACACTGGGAAATGTCCTGTTGGAGTTGCAACTCAAGATCCAGTACTAAGAAATCGATTAGATGTTGATTTAGCTACTGAAAGGGTTGGTAATTATATTAAATCCATGACTGAAGAAACAAAGATGCTTGCGCAGCTTGCAGGACATAATGATATAAGAAAATTCTCAGCAGAGGACTTAAGGGCTCTGGACACTGATACTGTAGCGATAACAGGACTTAAGCTTATAAACCAGTGAAAAGTTCGTGAAAAAAGGTCTCAGGAAAGCAATTAAAGATCTTCAATGCATGCGAAAAATTTCATTTTTCGCTTTACGAAACTTTCAGTTTCGCAAACATCAAACATTTCATGTTTGAATGCCCCGAACACTTTGTGCTCTGCTTTAAGCTCTTCATCATTGATTCCATTTAAATTATCTTTTTGAAGGATGTTTAGATTTTTCCGGCATATATTCCTTTTTTCATAGATTTACTCAATCCATTATCTAAAATAAATCTAAATAATTTTTCAGTGTTTAAAATAACTGATAAAACCAGTTTTTCTTTCTATATTGATTTTAAAAAAATATACATTTTATGATTTATAATTCAAACCATGTTATTTTAGTGAGTTTAAATATAAAAGGCGTTTTTATATCCACTTAATGGATAAATGTTGGAGTAATCTCTAATTTTATATGGGGGTAATCATTATCTTTTAAAATAGACTTAATCTAATTTAATTTTTCAAATTAAGTTTTAATTAGAAAGCCTTAGGCTAAAATAAGCATAAATATAGTAAATTATAGATCAGTTGAAATAAAACCTTTTTAAAGGGTCGTTTTTCCTAAAATAAGCTCTAATTAAGTTTAGTTTACATAAATAAATCGAAATATTTATATAGTACCTATGGAAATAGTAACTTTGTCCTGAAAAGCCCTGATTTAGTAGGTGAATTAAGGGTAATGGACACGGAGGCGGTAAAATTACGGAGAAAATACATAAAAAAACAGGAGCAATAGCCGTTGAACACAAGGTGTTCGGGCGATCAAAAACTTTGTTTTTGAAAGTCATTGCTCTTTGCGTGGTATTCGGCCTTATGCCAGTTGCAGCAGCCGCAGAGAATACGGGTTTAATAAACAACAGTATAGACGAAGAAAAGCTCAAATCTTTGATTAGTAAGGATACAATTACCAATCAAAGTCTTAATGAACTAAGTGCAGAACAAATAACTATTTTACAAAACTGGCTTAAAGAAAAGAACATCAATGCCAGCACTGACAGTGGAAATTTGACCATAACATCCACCAGTGAAAATATTGCACAGCTTCAAAAATGGCTCAATGAACACAATTTTTACATTGGAGAAATTGACGGCGAGATGGGTAACTACACCATTGAAGCAGTTAAATTATTTCAGAAAGCTGCACAGATAACAGAAGATGGTGAAATCGGAATTCAAACACTTCAAACCATGAAAAAATGGGAAAACAACGCTCAAGAAATTACAGCTAAAAATACAACAGGTAATTCCTCCCAGACATTAACCTCCACAGGGTCAGATAGATCAGTTAAATCCAGTTCAAGACCATCTAAAAAAGTTACTTCTAAATCAAATAGATCAGTTAGATCCAGTCCAAGAACTTATACAAGTACCAGAGCATACTCCAGAGTAAGTTTCAATAGGGGAAGAGGAATAGGAGACTGCTGGGATAACAGTGAACACCTTTACAGCCAGCTTACAGGTTCAGGAACTAAAGCGAGAATTATCCAGTATGGAACCAGCCTATCACCCAGACATCGTTCTGTTCAGGTGTATCAAAATGGTGCATGGGTTGACTACAACTACAAGGCAAATGGATATGCAAAAAGATACTACGCAACAAAAAGTAAACCGGGAGTAACCGTAATAAAATAGAAGAATCCCTTTTAAAGGGTAAAATATTTTTTTGGGCGATCAAAAACTTCATTTTTGATAAGCTCAACATTTCTTTTTGAGAATAATTCAGAATACTTTTGCTTTAACTGCCCGATACGTTTTACCTTTATAGTTTATTTTGCATGGTATGGCTTGTTTAGGACAGAAGGATGTGCACCTTAAACAATACTGACAGTGCATTAAATTTTCAGGATATTTACCCTTTTCCATCCTTATATTGTCAACTGGACAAAGTTTAACGCACATACCGCATTTTTCAAATGTTTCACTCATTTTTTCAACGATTAGTAGAGTATTTCCTGTTCCAGAAAAATAATAAAAATCTACTGAATCAGCATTCATTCTGAAATCTCCTGGACAAATTTAAGTTTTCAAACACATGTTAAGTTATATTAATATGGTCTGGATATATCATGAATTTTACCTGTAGATGTATGCATTTTTTAAATATTCAATGATTATTCTTATATTCCTTTAAGTCTAATCTGTAAATAAATAAAAAATATTTATTAAACATTTTTATAATTACATAAGGAGATAAAATGCAGTTTCCAATTACAAGAATGCGAAGATTAAGGAAAACCTCCCAAATAAGAAGGATTTTAGGTGAAACAAGGCTCAATCCAGAAGATTTCATTTATCCGATGTTCATTAAAGAAACTCTAAAAGATGGCCAGAGGGAACATATTGATACCATGCCTGGTCAGTATAGATATTCTCTCAATGATGCTATAGATGAAGCAAAGAACCTTGAAAAGAGGGGATTATCTTCTGTTCTATTATTTGGAATGCCTGAAAAAAAGGATGAAACAGGATCATCAGCTTATGATGATGAAGGTATTGTTCAAAGGACTGTTTATGGAATAAAGGAAGAAACTGATTTGGTTGTAATAACTGACGTTTGTATGTGCCAGTATACTTCTCATGGGCACTGTGGAATAATTAAAGGAGATAAAATCCTTAACGATGAAACCCTTGATCATCTCTCTAAAATTGCCCTGTCTCATGCAGAAGCAGGTGCTGATATTGTAGCTCCTTCTGACATGATGGATGGTAGAGTGGGAACTATAAGAGAAACACTTGACATTAATAACTTTGAAGACACTCTTATAATGTCTTACGCTGCTAAATTTGCGTCAGCATATTATGCACCATTTAGAGAAGCAGTCTGTTCTGCACCCTGTTCTGGTGATAGAAAATCATACCAGATGAATCCTGCAAATGCAAAAGAAGCATTAAGAGAAGCTGAACTTGATGTACTTGAAGGGGCAGATATTATAATGGTTAAACCAGCAATTGCCTATCTGGATATTATAAAAAGGATTAAAGATGCTTTCAGCATGCCTACAGCAGCCTACCAGGTAAGTGGTGAGTATTCTATGATTATTGCAGGCATAGAAGCGGGTTATCTTACTGAAGATGTTATATTAGAATCATTGACTTCAATAAAACGTGCAGGTGCAGATCTTATTATTTCTCATTTTGCACCGGAATTTTTAAAAGCTAATTTAAAAGCTAAGAGATAGGGTTAATAATGATTGGAGAAAAGGACATGGATCCGGAGTTAATCGCCAAAATAGCACAAATTGCCTCAGTTCTTGAAGTAAGCGGTCATCCAAAACCAGGTAATGTCCACCGTACGCAGGACTTCAACGATATGATTTTTGAAGATTTCCTTATAAGCGGAATAGTTATAGGGGATGTTATGAAAAAAGCTGCTCAAAGGGGGAAAAAATACAAAGACGATTATTCTCTCCATAAAATAAGACTTGGAGAGCTGGTAAAGGAGGCCGTCATTGAAACCAGCAGATGGATTGGAAATAACACTAATTTAGGTATTATAATTCTTCTAACTCCGTTATCAGCTGCAGCTGGTATGAGCAGTGATATTTATGAATTAAGGAAAAATGTGAAAAGAATAATGAAAGCAACTACATCCAAAGATGCGATTAACCTTTATGATGCTATCAGTATTGCTGATGCTGGTGGAATGGGCAAACAGGAAGAACTGGATGTTGCAGATGCAGAAGCAAGGGGAAGAATCATAAAAGAAGATATAAGTATGTTTAAAGTGTTTGAGATGTCTGCTAAATGGGATTTACTGTCTTTAGAACTTACTACTGGAATGCCTGTAACTTTCAAAACTGGTTTTCCAACATTTAAAGAAACAAAGGCTACTTATGGATTAAACAAGGCAACAGTCCAGACATTTCTCACAATTTTAGCACAGAATCCAGATACTCTGATTTCAAGAAAATATGGTATGGATACAGCAAGGATTATTTCTGCTGATGCTGATTCCATATTACAAAATGGAGGAATATTAAATTCTCAAGGGGAGCTTTTGATCCGACAATTTGATAAACAGCTTCTAAAAAACAGATTCAATCCCGGGACAACTGCAGATATAACAGCTGCTTCAATAATGGTAGCATATCTGGATGAATGTGGGCAGTCAATTTAAAATAAATTAATATCAAATTAATTATTCATTTGGAGGATATATAATGCTTCAAAATATCATCGATGAATTACATGTTTACGAAAAAAAGGTTTTAAAGGGATTAGAATTAGCAGGCTATGAATCAACTCCTGAAGAAATTGCTGAATCTCAGGAAATGGATATTAAATCTGTAATGAGTGCTTCTGGATCTTTAGAATCTAAAGGCATTATCTGTGTTCAAAAGGATGTTGATGAACTTATCAGTTTAAGTGAAACTGGAAAGAAATATGCAGAGGAAGGATTGCCAGAAAGAAGGATACTAAAAGTTTTAAATGAAGAAAAATCCATTTTAATGAAGGATATAGATTTTAAAGCAGGATTGAATCCTTCAGAAGTAAAAATAGCTATAGGCTGGCTGCTTAAAAAAAAATGGGCGTCTATTGATAAAGGTAACGTTAAAATAACTGAAGAAGGAAGATCTGCAGTTACTGAAAAATATAAAGACGAGTTATTGTTAAATAATCTCATTGAAACAGATAGATTATATCTTTCTCATATTTCTCCATCACTTAAGGAAGGTTTTAACCTTTTAAAGAAAAGAAAGGGATTAATAGAGCTTAAAAAAGAACCCAGTTTCAAATTAAAGGTTTGTAGAAAAGGTAAGGAACTTCTGGATATGGGGATAGACATAAAAGAAGAGGCCACCCAGCTAACTCATGAGCATTTAAAGACAGGATCATGGAAAAAATTAAAATTCAGGAGTTATGATATCCATGCAGAACATCCAGAAACATTTTCTGGAAAAATACATCCTTTACAAAGGACAATTAATGATATAAGGCAGATATTTCTTTTAATGGGCTTTACAGAGTCACGTGGCTCAATTCTTGAATCAGCTTTCTGGAATTTTGACTGTCTTTTCCAGCCTCAAGATCATGCAGCACGGGAAATGCAGGACACATTTTATATTAAAGAGCCTGAGAAAGTTAATTTACCATCATTAGAGCTTGTTAATAAAGTTTCAGAAGTTCATGAAACCGGGGGTTTAACAGGTTCTGAAGGATGGGGTTATTCGTGGGACATTGATGTTGCAAAGCAGTCTGTGCTTAGAACTCACACAACATGTGTTTCTGCAAGATATCTGGCTGAAAATAAACCTCCTCTTAAGATGTTTTCTGTTGGAAGAGTATTTAGAAGGGAAACAATAACTTATAAACATCTTCCTGAGTTTCACCAGGTTGAAGGAATCGTTGCAGATGAAAACATCACATTCAAAAACTTATTAGGTATTTTAAAGGAATTTTACCATAAATTAGGCTTTGAAGTGAGGTTCAGACCTGCATACTTCCCTTACACATATCTATCACTGGAATGTGAAGTTTACCTTCCAGACAAGGAGGCATGGATAGAACTGGGCGGTGCCGGGATGTTCAGGCCCGAAGTTTTAGAGCCTCTGGGAGTTGAAACTCCAGTTGCAGCTTTTGGTCTTGGAATTGAAAGATTGGCCATGATGCGATTGGATATTAAGGATATCCGAATGTTATATAAGAGTGATATAGGATGGTTAAGGCACTTACCTGTTAAACTGGATTGA
The DNA here is from genome assembly GCA_039666455.1 of Methanobacterium sp. Taxonomy (NCBI): domain Archaea; kingdom Methanobacteriati; phylum Methanobacteriota; class Methanobacteria; order Methanobacteriales; family Methanobacteriaceae; genus Methanobacterium; species Methanobacterium sp. Next base: position 19,296 of record JAVSLW010000044.1, read on the forward strand.
AAAGGTAAAAAAATGTCATTAAGTGATATTCATAGAAATTTAAAAAAATATTATGGATTATTAACGCTAATCTGTGTCATTACTGGTTTTATGTTCCCACAATTTTCTATTTTATCTCCTTATATTCCTTTTTTACTTGCAGTTCTTGTATTTTCCATGGTAATTGAACACAGAATCAGCGATTTTACAGGGGTGGTAAAACATCCTGAAATTGTAATGGCATTGATCATTTCTAATTTAATATTATACCCTTTTATAGGGATTTTACTGGGACACTGGCTTCATTTACAGCCAGATATTATGATAGGACTGGTTTTATTGTGTTTTGCTCCATCTCCTGTGGTTGCAGCATTATGGACTGAACTTTCAGGTGGGAATGGTACCATATCCATAAGCACTGCACTATTTTCCATGATTCTCAGCATAATCGTATATCCAGTTATACTATTTTTTATGGGAATAGCATCTCACGATCTTTCAATAGCAATATTCAAGCTTCTTGCATTGTCCATATTTGCTCCAGCAGTCATTGCGCTTTTTTTAAGGTTAGAAGAGGAAAAACACATTCCTGCCAGGAATACAATCACTCTTCTATCCTCTTTTATAGGTCTACTGATAATAGTGGTTGCAATAGCACATATGGCATCCAAAATTCTTGCAAATGAATTATATACTATTATTATAATTGTTTTAATTGTAACAACCCTTCTTTCAGCAGGCTTTATTTATGGATATTTCTTGAAAAGGTTTTTTGGAGCCCAAAAAGATTATGGGATAGGGTTTTTGTACACAAGCAGTATGAGAGATGGAATAATTCCTTTAAGTGTCGGCATAACTTATTTTAGCTCGTATTCAACCATACCGGCCACAGTACTCTTAATAGTAATGCCCTTTATGGTGGTGGGAGTTTATTACATGATTCGTAAATAAAAATGTATTTCTCGCTGTATAGTTAACCTTAAATGGTTTGAAGACAGAAATATTTTTAGAAGCTTTAAATTTTAAAGGGTTAATATTCTTTGTAATGATAAATAAACAAAGGTTTTATAGATGAATGCAGGAAAAAAAGGCAAAATATTCACTGTTTTAATGATTTCACTCATCGCTTTTGGTTGTGGTTCATCTGCAAATGCTTTAAATCCAGGTAATATTACAGAGGACATAATACCTTCAAATATTGAGTGGAATAATCAGGAACAAATTTCTGTTATAGGCAACCCTTCATTTGAACCTGTTCATGTGATGAGACATTTCTACAATAATACAACAAATTCAACCAATTCTACCCCAATTACAAACAACAGCATTAATGATACTACAGGAGCAGTCAATCCAGAAGACAACACCATAGTTAATTATAGACAAGGAAATGAAAATAACCCTACAAGAACAATTAAGAGAGAAAGGGAAGATAACTGAAGCTTTCAAAATCTCTGATTTTGTGGGATTTTCGACGGCTTTCTAAATTAATGACCAGTATTTCCATGATTTATTCTAATTATAATACTATTTTTTGATATCTGGTAGGTTATCATGATAATTTTACGGCGAAATAAAAAGAATATAGAGCTTTTTCCAATAGGTAGTTCTAAAGGGGCACTAAATTCAAGAAGAACGCCTATTTTTCAGGGAAATCTAAAACTTAAAAGAATTAAAAATCAGATAAGGCCATACAAGTTTACAGTAAAAAAAGGGGATAAAGAATCTCTTTTTCCACCAGGCGAAGCTTTAAAGATTTTAAAGAAGCAGAATGTTTATACAACCGGTAAAGACGATGAAATAGAGGAAATGCTTGATTCTCTAAACATTAATTATAAAAGAACCCGAATTTGTAAACACTGCACAATAGGCGGTTATATCACTATTATTAATCCAGATGTATCTTATTTATACCATAAACATTATATATGCAGAAAATGCGCTGAAGAAGAAATAAAAAGGGAATTAAAATCACATTCATATGATTTAAGCACATTTAAAAACTTCAAAAAGATGCTTGATAAAACTGGTGACCTGAATAAAGTCCTAAGTGTCTTTAATCCTAATTTTAACCCTGTTAAAAACCCTGATTTAACATTGTATGATAAGATAACTATCAGAGACGACAAAGAGTTATCTAAAATTAAAATGGACGAACTGGAAATTCCAGAAGAACTTAAAAATATATTAAAAAAGCAGGGTAAATACCTGCTTCCTGTTCAGGCACTTGCCATCTCTAATGGGCTTCTTAAAGGTGAAAATCTCCTTGTTGTTTCTGCAACTGCAAGTGGAAAAACCATGATTGGAGAACTTTCAGGGATACCAAACACACTTAAAGGAAAGAAATTCGTGTTTTTAACACCTCTTGTGGCGCTTGCAAACCAGAAATACAGGGATTTTAAAAAGAGGTACAGTAAATTAGGTTTAAAAGTTGCAATCAGAGTGGGGATGAGCAGAATAAATGCTAAAAATGAGCTTTTATTACCTGAAGGGGATGTAAAGACTGCAGATATTGTGGTTGGAACCTATGAAGGCCTTGATTTCTTACTGCGTTCAGGGAAAGCAGGAGAATTGGGAGAATTGGGCACAGTTGTTATTGACGAAATACACATGCTCGATGATGAAGAGCGCGGTCCAAGGTTAAATGGACTTTTAGATAGATTAAAATCTCTTTTTAAAGATATTCAAATTTTAGGGCTTTCTGCAACAGTGAAAAACCCGGAAGTGATAGCAAAAGAGTTTGGAATGAAATTAGTGAAGTATGATAAACGTCCAGTACCATTAGAGCGCCATCTAATATTTTCAAGGTCAGAATACGATAAAGAAGACATTATGGCCCGATTATCACATTCAGAGCATAAAAATATATCAAAAAAAGGATATCATGGTCAGACAATAATATTCACCAATTCAAGAAGAAAAACACATTCCATAGCTGATTATTTAACTAAAAGAAATGTTAATGCCGCAGCTTACCACGCAGGCCTTTCTTATGCCCGGAAAAATAGAATAGAGCGTGATTTTGGTAATCAAAAAATTTCTACAGTGGTAACAACAGCAGCTCTTGCAGCAGGAGTTGATTTTCCTGCATCCCAGGTGATTTTTGAGTCTCTTACTATGGGTAATAAATGGCTCAGGCCTAATGAATTTTCACAGATGGTTGGCAGGGCTGGAAGACCTGCTTATCATGATATTGGGAAAATTTACCTCATAGTTGAAGTTGGAAGGAAATTTGACGATGATACGGAAGATTTTATGGCCGTAAACCTGCTTGAAAGTGATGTAGAACCAGTTCATGTGGAATACCGTGAAGAAGATGCTGTTGAGCAGTTTTTAGCAGATATTTTTTCCAGAAGAATTTGTAGTGGACAGGATCTTAAAGAAGCTTATAAAAATAGGGATCTGGCACTTACTTTCAATGAAATATTTAATATTTTGACGGATTATGGATTCATAATTGATAAAAATGGAGATTTATCTGTAACACCTTTTGGAAAAGCAGTTTCTGTTTCATTTCTTAATTACAGTGATGCTGAATATATAAGGAAAAATTTAAAGTCCCGAAAACCAGTAGACATTGCATTGTCTCTGGAACCATTTGAAAGTGCCTATATGTCAAATAGAGTTAATAGAAGGTTAAGTAAGATACTTAAAATCAATTTGTCTTCTCGTTTATTCGCTGATTCAACTCTGGATATATTATCATCTTCTGATACTATTTCCAAGCTTGAAGAAAACCTTAAAGAGCCCTTAATTAACATGCAGATTGATTTTTTTTCATGTAAATGCAAGGATCGGCCCTTCTGTAAATGCTTCCAGATGGAACTTTCAAGAAAAATATTAAAAATGCGTATGCTGAAAAAGGATCCTGTTGATATCAGTAAAAAGCTTTTAAGAGATTACCAGATTCATGTTTATGCCGGCGACATATTTTCATGGCTTGATGCATTAATAAGGACTGTTGAAGCAATTAAAAGAATAGCCAATGCATTTAAAGAACGGAAAATAGCTAAGGAGTGTATAAGACTCATAAGAGCTATAGAAAATTAAAAATTTTTTAATAATTAAAAAAATCTAAATTAATCCAGAAGCCGCTTTACATCTTCAATTACACTTTCGACAGCAGCTTCAATTAGCGATTTACCTGATTCTTCGTCTATGCAAACACCTTCATTTTCAACACTTTTTGCACCCTGATTTATTCCTTCATCAATAGCTCGGGCTTCACCGAAACCTACCATTCCCACTTCAGGATATTTTTGAAAATTACAGTGATCTCTAAGTTTTGATTTATCTAAAATTCCTAAAATACTTCCAATTGAAAGTTCGCCTGTTCCCGCATGCGGACCTTCTATTTCTACAATTCGATTGTTAAAAATTATTGTAATGTCCAATTCGTTTCCAATTTCTTTAATGTAGTTAACAAGGGGTAAATTGCCTCCATGACCGTTTACAAGAACAACTTTCTTAATCTTTAAGCATTCTTTTGCACTCTCTACTGCTGGAAACAGTCTTTTTTTGGCTAATTCTTCAGCACCTATATGAATGCCATGAGATATGTAATCGTATTCAGTTGCTGCATATAATATTCCTAAGAATTTTGCACCACTTCTTAAAGCTGCTTGAAGTGCGATGTGTGAGGCAATTTTAGAATCTGTATCTATGGGTAGTGCAGCACCGTGATTTTCAAGGTGAGATCCAACTGCAAGTATCCCAATTTCATGCACTTTTGGGGAAATAACATTTCCTGAGGGGTAGTTAAGTTTCATGAACCCACAACTTTTAGTTTTATATTTCCAAATTCCATACTTTATCTCCAATATGATGAACGGTTTTTACAGCTTTTCCTTCCCTGTTTTCTACCATTTCAGGCCCTGAAATAAGTGCTCTTCCAGTTGCAAGAGGTTTTCTATGGGTTTCTTCAATAATTATAACCAGATCTCCTTCCTGAATCTTTGAATCTGCTTCTATTATCCCGGGACTCATTATATCTGCACCCTTGACCACAAATTTTACAGCACCTCTATCAACCACAACATATTTTTCTGTAATATCGAGCTCCAGAGCACCCTTTACTGTTGGAAAATAGGTACCTTCAATGTTCATGACCACTGGTTGTCCATCTATAAGTATTATCCTCAAAATCCCTGATTTTGGGGCATCGAAAACAGAGTTTTCGAATGTGTCATAAGGATCAATTTCCAGTGTTTCAACCCTGCTTTTAGGGCTGATTAAGCTTGAATAATTCCCCAAATGGGCTTTGAGCTCTTTTAATTTCTTTTTTTGAAGGTAATACCTTTTTTTTATTTTCAATGTCACACCTGATTGAAACTTCTTGACTAATAATCTAAATTTTACTTATAATTATAATTTTACATGGCCGGAAGTACTTTACTAAACTTTTAAATATGAAAAGAATAAATATGGAAATCTCTAAAAAATTGAACTATTTCAATTAAATTACAATGATTTAAATGATTTAATTAACATAAGACATGGTATATTTTAAATGAAGGATACATTTAAATATAAATCCACCAAAATGATATTAAGGACAGGTGATAATGTGACTCAACAGAAGAATGTGAATGTTTCAAGACCACTGGACGCATTAGGTAAATCATTAAACTCTCAGGTACTAATTAAGCTTAAAGGCGGAAGAGAATTTAGAGGAGTTCTAAAAAGTTTTGACATGCACATGAATTTAGTATTGAATGATGCTGAAGAGCTTGAAGAAGGGGAATCATCCCGAAGATTGGGTATTGTACTTATAAGAGGAGATAACATTGTTTATATATCTCCAGGATAAATTAAACCTGATAAGTTAATTTTGATGTTCTTTATAAAACCAATTTTGATTAAATATGGCCAAAATTTTAAGGAGGATTAATAGATGAAGGGAACACCATCATTTGGTAAGCGTAATAAAAAGACCCATATTAGATGTAGGAGATGTGGTAAAAATTCCTATCATGCAAGGAAAAAGTACTGTGCAGCATGTGGGTTTGGTAGATCAGCTAAGATCAGGACCTATAGCTGGCAAAACAAAAAACTTAATGGATACAGGTTGAAATAGATGGATGTTAAAAATCCAATTGATGTACGAATAATTGTAGAAGGTGCATCAGATGTGGAAAGCATTTCTAAGGCTATGCGCAATATGGCTTTAGGCGCTGAATACCACATTACCATATCCTCTATAATTCCCACCACAAGCTCTGAAATAGCAAAAAGGGCTGTAAGTGGCGCAGATATTGTTTTAATTGCAACTGATGTTGATGCTCCGGGGCGTGAACTTGCAGAAAAGTTCCGCAAGGTGTTAAAAGACAAAGTTGGTCACATAGAGCGAATGAAACTGCCGTTCGGTCATGATGTAGAATACATAGATCCTTATTTAATACAGAATGAAATTAAAAATGCCATAATAAGGTCAGGGTTAATATCTATAGCTAATATAAAGCGTTTTAGAGAACTTGAAGTAAATATAAAAGAATGTAATGATGATATCAAAGATTTAACCCGGAAAAATAAGGATTTAGAAAATTTGAACGAAGCTCTTAAATTTGAAAATGAAGAAGTTAAAAGATCAAATGATAACTGCAAAGAGCAATTAGAAGCTGTAAATAGTAACTATAAATCCTTAAAAGGCGAATTTAGTTCAATAAAATCTAAATATGAAGAAATTCAAAATAAAAACTTTTTTGAAGTGTTTCATGTTGATGAACTATGGGAAGAATCTTTTGATGAAAAATTAAAAGATAAAGAACAGATTTATTTTATAAGCAATGAGTTTAAACCAGAAAATATTGTGGTTGGCCAGGACAAAATTGCGGCATCCTCCAGAAAAGATGCTGTAGACTGGCTTAAAATAATAAGAACAGTATTAATTTTTTATGATTCTAAAATTGATGATTTAAAGGAAGAGTTTGACAGAGAAAATATTTAATTAAGTGCAGCAGGTAACATGCTCAATTTAATATTCGAAAAACTTAAAGACCATCTCTGCTTGAAAATTTATATTTAGAGCACTCTAAAAGATGATAATTATAAATAACATAAAATTCACTGCATATTAAACTTAACACCCTATATAATTCATTTTTATTCAATAAGCATTAGAGAAAGGAGAATTCAAATTGCAGGATAAGTGTGGAATTGCAGGTGCATACTCTCATAACAAGTCTAATAAAGTTTCAAGAGCCATATATTATGGGCTTTACGCCTTGCAGCATAGAGGACAGGAATCTGCAGGTATATCAGTTCACGATGGAAACGAAATGAGCACATATCGAGGTATGGGCCTTGTTTGCGACGTATTTAACAATGGGAATATTAAAGGGCTTGATGGCTACGTGGGAATAGGTCACGTGAGGTACTCAACTACAGGAAAATCAAAAATAGAAAATTCACAACCATTTTTTGAAGAATTTGATCATGGAACAATTGCTGTTGCTCACAATGGAGATATAATAAATTCCATGGAATTAAGGGAAGAATTAGAGCAGCAGGGCTATGAATTTAAATCATCAACTGATTCTGAGGTTATCTGTCGTTTAATTACAAAGGAATACATCAGGACAGGAGATATTGTAAAAACAATTCAGAAAGTTTCAAAAAGGCTTACTGGTTCTTATGCACTGGTTATTTTAATAAATAATGATTTGATTGCAGTCAGGGATCCTATGGGAATAAAGCCACTTTCTCTGGGTAAAAAAGACGATATTACACTTATTGGTTCTGAAAGCGTTGCTTTCGATGTTTTAGGTGGCGAATACATTCGTTCTGTAGAACCGGGGGAAATATTAATTATAAATGATGAAATAAAGAGCTTTAAGATGGAAAATAATGTAAAAACTAAAAGAGCTCATTGTATTTTTGAATATGTTTATTTTGCACGTCCAGACAGCATACTGGATGATAGAAGTGTTTATGAGGTGCGTTTAAATATTGGAAGATCGCTTTCAAGGGAATATTCTGCAGATGCAGAAGTGGTAATGCCTGTGCCTGACTCGGCGATAACTGCTTCAATAGGCTATTCAAGAGAATCAGGACTTCCTTATGGAGAAGGACTTATAAAAAATCGTTATGTGGGTAGAACATTTATCATGCCCACCCAGGAAGAACGTGAAAACTCAGTCCGGCTTAAAATGAATCCTGTTAAATCAGAACTTGAATCTAAAAAAATAGTTTTAATAGATGATAGTATTGTGCGTGGAACAACCTCCAAGGCTACAGTTGATGTTCTTAAGGAAGCTGGAGTTAAAGAAATCCATTTAAGGATAGGGTGCCCTCCTATAATTTCCCCATGCTACTATGGAATAGCAATGGCAACAAAAAAAGAACTTATAGCATCTAATAAAGAAATAGAAGAAATCAGAGAATATTTAGGTGTTGATTCACTTGGATATTTGAGTGTTGAATCACTTGTTAAATGCATAGGTATACCAAAGGATGAACTTTGCATAGGATGCCTTACAGGGGAATATCCAACAGATTTACCTGAAAATATTGAAGAATATGAAGCAGAGCGCTGTACATGTCCCTAAAATCAAAACTGGTGATTAAGAATTGGTTGAATTACTTGCCCCAGCACGTGATTTTGCGGCATTAAGTGCTGCAATTAAAAATGGTGCAGATTCTGTTTATCTGGGTATTGTTGGATGCAACATGAGGGCAAATGTTTCCAATTTTACTCTTCGAACCCTTAAAGATGCTGTAAGGTATTGCCATGACTTTGATAAGAAGATTTATGTCTGCACCAACACCATAATGAGAAATAAGGATATTAACTATTTTAAAGAGATTTTACCGGTTATCTATTCTTACGATGTGGATGCATTGATTATTTCAGACCCTGGCGCTCTTAAACTTGCAAGAGACCAAGGCATCGACATTCATATGAGCATTCAGGCCAATATTTCAAACTTTAGTGCGTTGAATTTGTTTGAAGAGCTTGGAGTTAAGCGTGCTGTTCTTTCAAGAGAATTATCGCTTAATGAAATTAAAGAGATTGCAGAAAACACTGATTTAGAGATAGAAGCATTTGTTCATGGAGCAATGTGTGTTGCAGTTTCTGGAAGATGTTTTTTAAGCTCTTCACTTTACGGGAAAAGTGCAAACTGCGGTGAATGTTTGCAGCCGTGTAGAAAAAGCTGGAAATTGATATCTGAAGATAGTGAAATGTTTGAATTAATTCAAAATGAAAATGGAAGTCAGATTTTAAGTCCCAAAGACCTTTGCATGATAAAACACGTACCTGAGCTTATTGAATCAGGGATTGACGCATTTAAGATTGAAGGAAGGGCCAGGCCTGCAGATTATGTTGCAGCAGTGACCCGGGTTTACAGAGAAGCTGTCGACAGTTATGAGAGTGGAAATTGGGAATTTAATGAGAAATGGGTTGATGAACTTAAAAAAGTCTTTAATAGGGGCTTTGACACAGGATTTTACTTTAAAACTCCATATAAAACCAGCCACTATAATGAGGCCACCCATATTAAAAAAGATATTGGATCAGTGATTAATTACTATAAAAACGTTTCTGCAGCAGAAATCAGGCTGTGGGATAACCTGAAAATAGGCGATGAAATTATAATTCAGGGTAATGAAACTGGATCTTTAATTCAAAAAGTTGATTCAATGCAAATTAATGGTAAAGATATTGAAGCTGCTGGAAAAGGTCAGAATGTAGGTTTACTGGTTAAAAATAAAGTAAGGCCAAATGATATTGTTTATAAAAGGATTTTAAAGTAAGCAGTGAATAGAATAAATAACCATTAAATTTCATGAAGATTTTCATGGCAGTTCAATATGGAAAAACATGGTGGGGACAAAAATGGCTTGATGCCCTTAAAAATATTGATTTTACAAATAGATTGCCCCGAGGAAAAACTTATGCAAACACAGGTAAAGTCTATGATATTAACATTAATGGAAATACAATTACTGGAAAAGTTAAAGGTAACTACAGAAAATACTATGAAGTTACTTTGAAGCTAAACTCATTTACTCAAAGTGAAAAAGAACTTGTTGCTCGTGTTATAAATAATCATCCATCAATTCTTGCAGGACTTTTAAATAAAAAACTTCCAGAAGAACTGTACTACAAATTGGCTGAGACTGGAATTGAGTTATTTCCTAAATCGTGGGAAGATATTAGTGCTGAATGTAATTGTCCAGACTATGCACTTCCATGTAAACATATTGCCAGTTTAATTTATATGATAAGTATAGAAATTGATAAAAATCCCTTCAAAATCTTTGAAATTCATAACTGTGATTTATTAGGTATAATTGACCATTTAGATAATGTTGAAGATTTAACGGTTCGAAAAATCACCAGTGTTAGTGATATTTTATTTTATGATAAAAAAATAGACAAAACAAGACTAAAATATGATAGAAAAATCACAGAAGATATTGATTTTTCTGATATTCCTATTTTGTCTGAATATACATTAACCATCCTAAAATCATTCCCTCTTTTCTATGATAAAGACTTTAAAAATGTTGTTGAAAGCGTATACAAATCAATGGCAAGATATTGTAAAAAGTATTATGATTACAATCATTATAACAATGAATATAATAACGACTTTATAATCTTAAAAACAGGGTTAAAAGAAATTTCAAAGTTATCTAAAAGAGAAGATGAAACTTTAAAAGAATGGAAAGAGAGATATTTATCCTTTAAATGGAATAATCCTAAATTATGGGAAGAATTCCGATTAGTTATAGATGATAATTATAGAATTTCAAAAATATCCATAAAAGATGAAAATACAATTATTCCAGATAAAGAAAAAACAAATTCAAAGGATAATAACCCATTTGTTCTCGAAAATAATAAGGATCTAGAAAATATTTTATTGGGGTTCCTGGTGGAGATATCCCATACAAATACACTGCAATACAATTATAATATACAATTTCTACATTTACTACTGCAATTTTCATTAAAACTCATAGAAAAACAGGGAATCATTCCTGAAATTATAGAATTAAAGGATAGTACCTATCATATAAGGTGGGTGCCATGTCTTTTTGATAAAAAAATCGATGCAATATGTGAAAAATTATATTCTATGTGTCCTGATAATCTGATCTGTTATAAAAATTCCCAAATAAACAGAAAACAACAGGTAATAACAGGAATAAGCCTTATAATTTCTGGAATCATGGAACATTACACCAGATTGGGCATGCCTAAAATGTTAGAAAGACAAAGTCATAACCCTATTTTTAGATTATTTTTCTTTAATGAAAGATTAAAATTTGATGAATTTAAGACAAAGGGATATGAATTTTTAATTGATCAATGGCTTTCAAACTTATATTTAAGGAAAAGAGATTATAATCTCTATTTAATTGTAGAAGAAACCGTGATTGATGAAAGTTTTAGTATTCATTTAAAAGTAGGAGATGAGAATACTCCTCCAGAAGCCGTTTATGAATTTATTTCCGGTAAAAAAGATTACATAGAAAACAATAGGAAACTGCAGTTATTATCAGATCTCTACTTAATACAGGAGTATTTCCCTGAAATTAGAGAAACGGTTGATCTTAAAAAGCCAATTATACTGGATATGAATGAATTTTCTGGATTTTTTATGGATATACTTCCCTTACTGGAAGTAATGGGAATTTCAGTAATCCTTCCAAAAAGTTTAGAGAAAATAGTAAAACCTAAACTTGTACTTGATTTAAAAAGCACTAAAGAGCTTAGTCTGGAGAGAAAAACTTATCTTTCACTGGAGGAACTTGTGAAATTCGATTGGAAAATTGCAATCGGCGAAAATGATATCAGTAAAGAAGAATTTAAAATGCTTTTAGAAAAATCTGAAAAAATTGTTAAAATAAGGGATAATTATGTTATTTTAGATAAAAAGGAAATAAAATCCTTCATAAAAAGGTTAGATAAACTACCAGAAACTTTAAGTCAAACGGATTTAATACAGGCCATAATTAGTGGGGAATTTGAGGAAAGTGAAGTTAATATTGATTATGATATTAAGTCTCTTTTTGAAAGGATTAAAAAATATGAAAATATAGAGGTTCCAGGTAATTTAAATGCTGAACTTAGACCCTATCAAGAAATAGGATTCTCATGGCTACTTCAAAACATTAATCTTGGTTTTGGTAGTGTTCTTGCTGATGATATGGGACTTGGAAAGACATTACAGGTTCTAAGTTCAATTTTACACCTGAAAAATAAAGGATGTTTAGATGAAAAAAAGGTTTTAGTAATCGCCCCAACAGGCTTACTATTTAACTGGCAAAATGAGATGAAAAAATTCACCCCAACACTTAAACCTTTCATATATCATGGAACTAACAGGAAATTTCCAAAAAAAGATGATTTTGATGTGGTTATAAGCTCTTATGGAACCATAAGACGTGACGTGAAAAAATTTAAAAGGATTAAATGGTATCTACTGGTTGTTGATGAAGCTCAAAACATTAAAAACCCCACTACAAAACAAACAAAAGCAATAAAAGCCATTAAATCAGATAATAAAATTGCATTAACTGGAACGCCGGTAGAAAATAGACTTGCAGATTACTGGAGTATATTTGACCTTACAAACAAGCATTATTTAGGATCCATAAGGAAATTTACAGAAAAATTTATCATACCCATTGAAAAAGAAAGGAATGAAAAAGTTCTTAAAACTTTCCGAAAGATCACTGATCCTTTTATCCTGAGAAGGCTAAAAACAGATAAAGAAATAATAAAAGACCTCCCTCTTAAAATAGTAAATGATGTCTACTGCAAACTAAGTATTGAACAAACTGCACTATACAAGGAAATGGTAGACTCATTACTGGAAGAAATTGATGAAAGTGAAGGTATAGATAGAAAAGGACTAATTTTTAAATTGATCAATGGTTTAAAACAGATCTGTAATCATCCAGCCCAGTTTTCCAGGACAAAATCGATAAATATCCATGATTCTGGTAAGATGGAAGTTTTGATGAATATTTTAGAAAATATAACTGAAAATGGGGAAAACGTTTTAATTTTTACTCAGTATGTTCAAATGGGAAATATAATGAAAAAACTGGTGGATGAAAAATTCAATACAGAATCATTATTCCTGCATGGATCACTTACAAGAGGAAAAAGAGATAAAATGATCAATGATTTTCAAGAAAGATCCCAGCATAAAATATTCATTATCTCATTGAAGGCAGGAGGAACCGGTTTAAATTTAACAGCAGCACAAAACGTTATACATTATGACTTATGGTGGAACCCTGCAGTTGAAAACCAGGCAACAGATAGAGCTTATAGAATCGGACAAAAAGAAAATGTGATGGTCTACAGACTAATAACAACAGGAACATTCGAAGAAAAAATAAACAAAATGATAGAAAGCAAAAAAGAATTAGCAGACATCACAGTTGGAGCTGGAGAAAACTTCATAACAGAAATGAACAACGATGAATTAAAGGAAATACTAAAATTAAGAAAATAACCATTAGATATAAAAATTAAGCCATAGGAGTTATTTCCTGAATATGAGGGCATTGCACAGACTTTGATCGTTGCTTTAAAATGAGATTGTACTTTATGTATCACTATTTTGAATAAACAATATGTAATTTTTCAAATTTTTCCAAAATTCAATATAAATATTTCGTATGATATCCTATTAATGTTTTTATCCTCTTTTGTGGGGTTCATGATCGAACATAAGATAAATGTTTATTATTCGGTAATAATTGATATAAGTATGAGAAGTAATCATGATGTATTTAAGAAGGTGATTGAATGGATTCTGATTTCAAGAACTTTCTAAAAAAACTTGGGGAAATACAAAGAGAACTTGAGTATATGAAAAGGGATTTGATACATATAGAAGAGAAGAGTGCAAAGAAAGCTTCACTTTTTGGTAGTGTTAAAGGAGAAGATATCAGCGATGAAATGATTGAAAAGGCCAAAAAAGAGCTGTTCAGGGAAACGGAGGATATTTAATTGATTCATACCCTCCAGATTTAAAAGATCTGGAATCCTAACCAAAGATAGAATAATTCTCGAATCTGGAGAAGTTAGAGAGATTTAATTTTTTCTATTTTTTAAAATTGTTGGTTATTATCCCTTTAAATCAGCTTTATTCTCTGGAAATTTATTTATTCTATACAGAATATGATTATAGAATAAGAATCCGGGATTATAATCAGGACTTCTTTAGTAAAGAGGCAGGCATGGAAAGTGTTGAAAAGATAAAAAATACTACCGATTTTATAATATCCGGACACGGTGGAATTTTTATCTTAAATTACTTCCAGATAAAGACTTATTATCAACTACAGCCTTTTTTCATGGTGTACCCAGCCCATTTTACTTGATGAACTTGTAATAAATGGTAAAAATACATGTGAATGAGCTATAAAGTTTTTAATTTGTTTATGAAAGCCAAAACCGCCGGAAAAATGCTTATCATACATTGGTTTTAATCCTTCTTCCTTCAAGATGTTTGCAAGAACGTCGACTTTTTCTCTATCCTTTCTTGAATAGCTAATAAAAACTCTATATTTATATTTATTTTCTTTGCTCATGGAACCACCTGAGATGAGATATAGTTGTATTTTTGGATATATAATTCAAATCAATATAAATAAACAGTATCTTTTAAATAAAAGATGAATTAAAAAGAGGGATATGTATTAGATTTATTTTTAATGGAATTATAATGATATGTTCCTAATTTTAAGCTTTTATCAGTAAATGATAAAATTTTCTTAAATTTTATATGTTTTAGTGTTATAGGTAAAATAGAGATTATATTGATTATATAGTAAATAAAACAAAATAATAGAATATAAAATATTTAAAATTTCATGTTACTTCGGAGTGATTAATATGATAACCGTAGAAGATGCTATGGAAAAAAATGTAATTAAATTTAAAGATGTAGACACGATAGCTTATGTTGCAGAAGTTTTAAGGGAAAAAAAGATAAGTGGAGCTCCAATAGTTGATGCTGACAGCAAAGTAATTGGAATCATTAGCGAAGACGACATAATGAAACTTATTGAGATTCATTCTCCTAATCTTAACCTGCTTTTACCTGCTCCATTTGATTTAATTGAACTTCCTGTTAGAATGGAATACAGCTATGAGCAAATTGCAAATGACGTAAGAAAAGCTGCATCTGTTTTAGTAGGTGAAATAATGACAAAGAACGTAATAACAGTGGAAAAAGAAGTCTCAATTAATGATGCAGCAACATTAATGGATTCACATAAGATAAACAGACTCCCTGTGGTTGATGAAAACAATAAATTAGTAGGTATAGTAACAAGGGGAGATATTATAGGTGCTCTGGTGAAAAAGGAATGAGTAAAACCAAACGAATCGCCATATATGGTAAGGGAGGAATTGGAAAATCCACCATTGTCTCCAACATAGCTGCAGCATATTCTGAAGATTATAACGTTCTTGTTATTGGTTGTGACCCTAAATCAGACACAACACGAACTCTTGTAGGAAGAAGAATTCCCACAATTCTTGATATTCTAAAAGAAAAAAAAGACGTGTCTGTTGAAGATGTTCTTTTTGAAGGATATGGAGAAGTTCAATGTGTAGAAAGCGGAGGCCCTGAACCAGGTGTGGGATGCGCTGGAAGAGGTGTCATTGTTGCAATGGGTCTTTTAGATAAGCTCGGGACATTTTCTGATGATATAAACATTATTATTTATGATGTACTTGGAGATGTTGTTTGCGGAGGATTTGCAGTTCCACTTAGGGAAGATTTCGCTGATGAAGTTTATATTGTGACTTCTGGGGAATACATGGCATTATATGCTGCTAATAATATTTGTAAAGGTATTAAAAAGCTTAAAGGAAACCTTGGTGGAATTATCTGCAACTGCAGAGGAATTGAAAATGAACTTCAAATTGTAAGTGAATTTGCAAGTATGGTTGGAAGTAAGGTTATTGGAGTTATACCTCGAAGTGGGATGGTTCAAAAAAGTGAAATAGATGCAAAAACTGTTATTGAAAAGTTTGGGGAATCAAAACAGGCAGATTTATACAGAAAACTTGCAAAAGCAGTATACTCCAATGAAGATTTTGCTGTTCCTAAGCCAATGGATATAGAAGAATTCGATGAATTTTTTAGAAAATTCCAGTCTGATTAATTTATGATCAGGGGTTTAGAAAACCCACGACATTAAACATTTTATGTTTAAATCAACTTTCCCCTTAAAACATACACAAGGTAAATTATAATTAGCAATGCAAATGCTACATACATTATTTTTCTTGTACGCATTATTTTTCGCTGTCTTTCTGCAATCGCCTGTTCACATTTAGGAGAACAGAATCTTTCATCCATTGGAATTGGTGTTCCGCAGGTTGGACAGTGCTTATGTGGTTTTGTCATATTTTACACCTCTTTTTGACTTTAATTGAAATATAGTTAAATTTTTCTAATCATCAGGAACTATTGTTGTTCCTATTTTGCTATTTAAAGCCTTCAAGATGTTTTCAGGATTTTCACCATTAACAATTCTTGTTTTTATATTAGAACGCTTGATTATTTGAACTGCAGTCATATCAAAGAATTCATAAGTCCCTGCTTTCATTTCTTTACTGCTTAAAATGGACATCATTTCTGTAGGAGTAATTTTTTCATACATTTTTGCATCTTCAAACTTGTTAGGGTCTTTATTATATAATCCATCAACAGATGTGGCATTAATTAAAAGATCAGCACCTATAAACTCGGCAAGGATACTTCCAACAGCATCTGTACTGTGTGCAGGTTCTGTCCCTCCCATAATAACGATTCTGCCTGATGTTGCAAATTCCATTGCTTCATGGAAGTTCTTTGCAACCTCAGGATAAGCAACATCTCCAAGTGCCATGATCAAAAGCTTTGCATTTAAACGCGTGACTTCAATCCCCATATCATCACAGGCTGCTTCAGAGGCACCAAGACCTCTTGCAATTCCTATATATTGGCGAGCAGGCTTTCCGCCTCCAACTACTAAAAATAGTTCGTTTTTATTTTTCATTTCAATTAAAACGTCTGCATAATCTTTAAATATTTTAGGTTCCCCATCTTTTATTATTATAGATCCACCTACTGTAATCACAATTTTCATTTTATCACCGATAAAGAAATTCAGAGATTAATTATCTAAATCTGAATTAAATTTATTCTAATTTTATCCATTTCCATTATTTCAGTTTTACAGATAAATATAATTTCTTGAATAAATATAAAAACATGAATTAACTTAATCTAATTATATATTAGAGATAAATAAATAACTGTCTTTTAAATGTCTTTTAAAATTTGGTTAATCTCACAATTTTGAATTATTATTGATTAAATATTAATATACTTAAGGAGTGATTTTTTTGGCTGAAGTATCATCAAAAGAGTTATACGAGTTTAAAAAAACTATCGAAGAACTCGCAGATAAAAAAGGAAGAGGAACAGAACTTGTATCTGTGTACATCCCGCCAGATAAACAGATAAGTGATGTTGTAAAACACATGCGGGAAGAATTAAGTCAGAGTGCAAATATTAAGAGTAAACAGACAAAAAAGAACGTTCAATCAGCTATTGAGGTAATCATGCAGAGGTTAAAGCTTTTCCCAAAACCTCCAGAAAATGGACTTCTACTTTTTGTAGGGATGATCCCAAAAGGAGGTCCGGGAACAGAAAAAATGGAAACATTTGTTTTTGAACCTCCAGAACCAATACAAACCTACACTTACCACTGTAATTCAGAATTTTATCTGGAACCTCTTCAGGACATGATTGAAGTAAAAGAAACATATGGACTTGCAGTTTTAGACAGGAAGGAAGCTACCATTGCAACTTTGCGTGGTAAGCGTATAGATATTGTAAAAACATTAACCAGTGGTGTTCCAGGTAAGCACAAGGCAGGTGGACAATCTCAGCGAAGGTTTGACCGTTTAATAGAGCTTGCAGCTCATGAATTTTTAAAAAGGATAGGAGAGCACATGAACGATGCTTTTTTACAGATAGAAGATTTAAAAGGCATAATACTTGGTGGCCCGGGACATACAAAGGAAGATTTCTATAAAGGAGATTATTTACATTATGAACTCAAAAATAAAGTAATCACTACTGTTGATACTTCATATACTGGTGAATTTGGTATAAGGGAAGTAATTGATAAGTCCATGGATGTTTTAACTGAAATAGACATAATGAGAGAAAAAAAGCTTGTTCAAAGATTTTTAAGGGAATTGATAAATGAGGATGGACTTGCATCCTATGGTGAGGCTGAAGTCAGGAAAAACCTTGAAATGGGTGCTGTGGAGGTGCTTCTTTTATCTGAGGCCAGAGATATAATTGATGACTTTGTAGATATAGCTGAAGAAGTAGGTTCTGAAGTGGAAATTATTTCAGCTGAAACTGAAGAGGGAATGCAGCTATTGCGGGCGTTTGGTGGTATTGCTGCTATTTTAAGGTATCGTGTAAAATGAAGTGGACTGACGCCTAACAAATCCCTGACTACCCTAACCTACTCACACAGACCAGAGATTTCACCGGAACATTTCCAATTTCTGAAATTCCTTTTTTGTCAATAAGAACTACAACACCTGATGGATCTGCTCCAAGGTTATTTAAAACATTGATTGCATCGGTGATTGTTCTTCCGCTTGTAATAACGTCATCTACAATAACAACTTTTTTACCTTCAACAGATGCAAAATTGCTGCTTATTGCTCCTCCAGCATCTTTCTCTTTTCTATGCTTGATTGGGTGGAATACAGCAATGTCTGCCCCAATTGTTTCTGCCATCATGGTTGCAAATGGTACTCCACTTACACTTATACCTACTACAACTTCAACACTGCCGTATTCAAGGGCTAAATCTGCCATTGCTGCAGACACATACATCATTCTTGCTGAACTGCTTCCAAGATTTTTCCAGTCTATTGCAAAGTCAACAGGTGCTTTTTGAACTTCAGTTTCTATTTTTTTACCGCTCACCTGGAGAATAAGCCACCTTGCAGTGTCTTTGGAGACATTAAGTTCGTCTGCTATTTCTCCGGTGGTAAAACCTCTACTTCTTAACTCATAAGCCTTCTGTATAAGCTCTTCATTCATAAACACACATCCTTAATTAAGATATTATAACTTAAAAAGTTAATAACCATTTATATCCACAGGAAAATTATTTTCAGCGGATTTTATAGCTGCAGTAACAATTTTAAGGGCATATATCCCGTCTTCACCTGTAATCTTGGGGTCCTCATCATTTTTAACTGCATATAAAAAAGAACTTAATTCTTCCTTTAATGGTTCTCGGTAAGGTATATCTACGTTTTGCGTGGATTTACCGTAAACATTAACGGTCTGGTCAATGTAATCAATTGAAATAATCCCATCTACGCCAGTAATTTCAAGCTTCCTCTTTTTGTAGGGTGTAAGCCAGTTTACTTCAAGCATGCCAATTATACCGTTTTTAAACTTGCTCATTATCTCTGCATGGTCTTCATATTCACATTTTTCAAGTCTGCTCCCCATATTTGCATATATTCTGGATACAGGGCTTTCAAAGAGGTAGAACATGACGTCCACTTCATGTATGGCCAGATCTATGGTCACCCCCACATCCTTTATTCTTGGTGGAAATGGCCCTACTCTTTTTGCTGATGCAGAAACAACTTCTCCAATAACCCCTTTTTTGATAAGTTCTTTTGATTTTTCAACTGCAGGATTAAATCTTTCAACATGGCCTGTTGCAAGCTTAACTCCTTCATCCTTTGCAGCCTTTACCATTGTTTTTGCTTCTCTTAAAGTAAAAGCTATGGGTTTTTCTACAAGCACATGTTTACCATGTTCTATTGCATCCATAACCACATTAAAATGGTGTGTAGTTGGAACGCATACACTTACAGCCTCTATTTCTGGTATCTTAAGTATATCATTGTAATCTACATATCCTTCAGTATTATATTTTTTTGAAACTTCTTCTGATTTCTCCCTTAATAAATCTGATACTGCCATAAGGTTAGCATTTTCAAGTTCAGAATATACCCTGGCATGGTTATAGCCCATTGCCCCAACACCAATTACACCTACATTTATTTTATTCACAAATAATCCTCCATGATTTTTGCAGCTTCCATGCCTACATTTTCTGCATTATTAATTGTTCCACTTACTTCAGCTTTAGAAAGTACTCTGCCGCTTTTATCCAGTAAAATACTGTAAAGTTTTAGTTCATTCTTTCCCGCCCTTGCAGAAACACCAAGGGGCCATTGACAACCCACTCCCAGTTCTCTAAGCACTGTTTTTTCGGCAATTACTTCCTGTGACGATTTGAAATGATTCAACTTTTCCAAATCTTCTCGTACTTTACTGTCACTTCTTGCAACCACTGCCAGTGCACCCTGCCCTGCAGGAGGAGTAAAGTATTCTACAGGAAAAACCTGTTTAATAAACCTTGTAAGGCCAAGCCTGTTTATACCTGCTTCAGCCATTATAGTGGCATCATATTGCCTGTCGCTTACTTTCTTAATTCTTGTATCTATATTTCCTCTTATTGGTTTTATATTTAAGTTTTTTTTATGATAATTACAGAAAGCTTCCCTTCTAAGGCTGCTTGTCCCCATGGATGCTCCTTCTGGAAGTTCTTCCCACATGTATGATGATACGAGTACTTCATTAGGAGATTCCCTGAAAGGGACAGCTATTATCTTTAAATCATCTGCAAGCTCTGTTGGAAGGTCTTTTAGACTGTGAACTGCAAAATCAACCTCTTCATCTAAAACAGCTTTATCAAGTTCTTTTGTGAATATGCCTTTAACATCGATGGTGTAAAGCTGGGAATCGGTGATTTTATCTCCTGTAGTTTTTATTACTTTCAGATCAATTTTTTTATTTATTATTTTAGACAGCTGATCGATTATATTTTTCGTCTGAGTCATTGCTAAATTGCTTCCACGGGTACCTACTTTCAAAGAATCCTCTCCAGGTAGCTAAACACTGATTTTTCAGTCAAAACATCTATCTTTAAAAGATGTGTATATGTATTGGTTTTTTAGATTAAATGAGGCTGTCCCATAACCCAATATTTTTGAATGCCATATAAGGGCTTTTTACGTTCAGATTTTGAATTTTATGACAGCATCTAAATATTCATCTTCTGGAAATATCAGAAAAGTTGGATCTGTAAATTAAAAGAATCATTTTAGAATTCATTTTTATGGCCTCTGTAATAGCATTATTAAAGTCAGTATATTTATATTTTCGTTTTAGGAGTGTACTGATATTTTTACCAAGTTCATCAATTAATAGAAGTTTAATTTTTTCATCCATTGAATTTAAAAATTCTGCTGCAGCTTCTTCATCTATTTCTTCACATGTTACTCCGTATTTACCTCCAAAAATTACTGCAGGAGACCCTTTGTTTTCAATCATCTTTACTGATTTTTTAATTGCAGTTACATTGATTCCAGGATTTATTTCTTCTATGATCTTTATATCTTCATAATTTTTAATAGAAGTACGGCCTTCAACACCCTTAAAACGTTTTAATCCTTCTATGATTTGTTCTACTGGAGTATTAAGTGATAATGATGCGCATATTGCACAAAGTGCATTCATCAGGTGATGCTCTGCTGGAGCAAATGTTTCAACTTCAAATGAAGTATTTAAAACATTACCGTTTCTGGTTTTAAGATCATTTACATTTATCTTAAAAGTTGTTTTATCCAGTTTGTAATTGATATCAAAAGCACTGACTGCTGCACCGGAGTTAATTCCAAAGGTATTTACACAGGCTTTAATATGGGAATAATATTTATTATAATCATCAAAATCACATACTCCCAGGCCACTTTTAAACATCTGTGCCTTGGCCTTGCTTGCAGATTTTTCTCCACGCGCTATGGAATAATCTTCGGCAATATTAGTAATCACGCCCACATCAGCAAGTCCAGTTCCACCAAGGGATGTTTCAAATATGCATATCCCTGTATCATGGCCATCTGCAAGATTCCATGCTTCCAGGATGCTTGCAGGAGTTATACTTATATTTCGATTAAAAACTGTGTTTTTTCCATTTTCTATAATCTCTACACCTAAACTACTTAAAATAAGCGGATTTAAATCTTTAAATATTTCTTTCAACATCCATACAACACTTGTTTTTCCTTTAACTCCAGTTACTTCAATTACAGGAATGTTAATTCTGTTTTCTAATAACGTTTTCACTGCTTCATGGTGAGTCATATCAACTTTAGACTTGATGCTGCAGTGTACTGGAGCCACCACCAGGAATTCATCATTTAAGTCTATTTTATTATCTAAAAATTCTTCCTCAACAAATTCAATGCCTTTTGCACTGAGAAGTGATTTTCTTCCAGGAGTTAATGTTTTATAGATATCCAGTGCATAGACTTTATAACCATCTATTTTTGAAAATTCAGAGGCAATTGCCACGCCTCCATGAGTCATATCGATAATTAAGACATTCATATGTACTAACTCCCGGAATTATTTGTATAAATTATATAAATGATGCTGTCCCTAATCAGATATATTGTGAAATAAGATACTTATTTTTTGGGACTGTCTATTAATTTCAGTGATTTTATTGTTTTTCAGAGTCTTTTTTAATCTTTTGCTAAGTTGGAATATAATTTTCCATGTGGAAACACCAGATCCATCACCGATGCAGTACCATTTAGGCAAATGATTAACTCTTAAAACCTGATTCTGTTTAAAAGTACAGCCAGAAATACCCTAAAGTTTTTAAACTTTGGAGAATATGTATTCATTAAATCACTGGAAAAACGACATTGTTTACATGATTTTAGATTGTTAGGTTAAAATAGTAATGTTTATATAGATTGATAATTAGACTTTTGTATTATAGTAATATAATAAAATCATGTATAGTAAATTAGAGTGTAAATAAATGTTTAAAATTTCTATAATAATCATAATTTCCTAACTATGTGAAAATAAATTTAAAATTTCACTGATATTTTGTATAAGGGTGTGGAAATCTTGAAAAAAGTCATATTACTATCATTTGCATTTATTTTTTTATTGGCTTTTTGTGGAAGTGTTGCAGCGGCCAATAACACCACGATCTGTGTTAGTGGCTATTAATGGAAGTGAGTCTAATGGTTATAGCTATGAACCTTCTATTAGCATTGATGGTCGTTATATAGCTTTTAGCTCTTATGCAAGTAATCTTGTGGCGGGTGATATTAATGGTCATAAAGATGTGTTTGTCCGTGACAGGCTTTTAAACACTACAACACTGGTTAGTGTTTCCAGTACGGGTGAACAGGGTAATGGTGATAGTAGTCAGCCTTCTATTAGTGCTGATGGACGTTATGTGGCTTTTACATCCTATGCTACTAATTTAGTTACAGGAGATACTAATGGTGTTTCTGATGTTTTTGTGCGTGACCTGCTTTTAAACATTACAGAACGTGTTAGTGTTTCCAGTA
>JAVSLW010000045.1 GCA_039666455.1 Methanobacterium sp.
TTCAAGCTACGAATCTTCTGATCCAACTCTTCAACCGACAAATGCCTCTCAACATAAACCTTTTTCCCAGCCATAAATTAAACTATAACGATCATAGTATAAAAACATTTGCACAGCACTATAGTTTCTAAACTAGCCATTACAATAGGCAATGTTATATAATAAATATAATTCATAGAATCTTTAAGGCGACTGTTAAAAGTCTCTAAACTATTATTAAAAATAAAATTAAGTTTTTTAAGTACTTCATATTCTTTTTCTTCAATTTCCATCTGTTCAGGTAAAAATTTAGTCATAACAACACCATTATAAAGTTTTAGTCTACATAATCAAGCAAAGTTTGGGTCATCTATTGATCCTTCCACTTCTCTAATTTCTGAGAGCTCTTCAATTTATTCAGTAACTAAAAATTTCTCCATTTTATCATATAGACTATTAGAAAAATATTTTTTGAGTTTTTCAACACATTCGCTTTCTAAAATGTATAAATTGAATGTATAAATTGAACTGTGAAATCTTCTTACTCTTTTTCTTTAATAATTTCAAAATAAACTTTATCATAATAGACCATTTGCGTAAGTGGTTCAACATTATTTCTTCTGTGAGCTCTCCTCCTTCAGGTTTCTTAAAAGGTATTTTCACTTTAAGTTCAGAGGAGTCTTATCCTGGTATCCTAAATCATGAATTCTTTCAATGTTTTTCGGAATGAGTGGTGGTTGCTCTTTAAATAGAATGTAATTCCTATCTAATCTTTCCCTCTCATAATCATCGTACTTCCCTATGATAAGCTTGAAAAGCGTGAAAAGTTTACCAATTCTTCAAAAATCAGCCATAATATTCACAAATCCCCATATACTCACATTTTTCGCATTTCTTTTTATTTAACTTAAATTCAGGTATTTCTTCCTTTTCAAACATGGTATTAATTGAATCAAGCACCTGGAAGAGCTTATTATGTAAAATTGAGTTTATTACAACAGGCCTTCTTTCACATATTTTGGTGTAATAAACAAACCCAACAAGAACTTCTTTATTTAATTCATAATCTATTAAAGCAGCGTATGCTGCAATTTGAAGGGAATCAGATAACCATGTTCCTTTTAAAGGCGGAAAACTTGTTTTAATTTCAACTGGATAATAGATACCATTAATTATTTCAATTTTATCTACTTTACCCTTCAAATTCAGTTCTTCACTTTCAAGAGAAAATTCCAGGAGTGATTGGGGAAACAGCATTTCAGAAATTTCCATCCCGTGCTTCTTAGTTGTTTTCATCAGTTTTTTAATCTTCAAAACATTTAAACTTGCTTCAATTATTAAATCTTCTTTTAATTCATGGAAAAATTTAATTAAATTCTCCTGATGGGCTTTATAACTATCTATGTATTTAACCTGCAATTCATCTATAAATTCAGGAACTCCATGCAATATAATTTTTTGAATTTCTGCAGTTTCCATATCTTTTTTGATGTTCCAGATATTATGCTTGATGATTTCTTCAAAAGCTCTTCTAACTTCGTGGATGACTTTTCCAGTTATAATTTCATTGTTTTGAACTTCAAAGCCCATAGTATGTTTTAAATACAGTTTTGCAGGGCAATAAATGAATTCTGATATTTCAGAGACCTTTAACATTTTAGCACCATTTACTTTCTTCAAAGAATTTTATTTACTTGTTTTTGTGACATGTGTTTTTTGGGTTTTATTTTTAATGTTTTTTACCATCAAAATTTAAAAGACCAGAAGATTTAATAAATCCAAAGAACAAACAAGTTAATCGAAATCCCAGAGATATTTAAGTTTAATGAATATTCGGGTCTGTAAAGTTATTGGGAGTTGGCATTTTTTATGTGTTTTCCTGTCCAGTTTTGCATTTGTTTTTGTAGATAGTTGGTTATTCCGTTTGGTGTTTTGTATTTCCTTTTTAATTCATCTGGTAAGGTTTGCGGGTAGTAGTTTTCATTGCAGCTAATTGTTTTTGGCACGTTTGGATTTCGGGTGTATTGTGTGAGTCTTTCAAAATCATAGATTTTGAATGCCCGAAAATCAAAGATTTTCGACGGCTTTGGAAGTCTGGGATTATCTTGTCTTTGATGAATTTCTGTAATACCTTTGGAATATCGCTAAATTTATCAAGCAATCTATCGTTGTATTACGATTTCTTCTACGTATGTGTCGAATATACTTTTTATTTCACGGAAATAAAATCTTAATTCCATTTTGTCCTCATCAGACACATTATCAGACTTTAATAGTGGATATATTTCTTTTTTAAGTATTTTCAACAGGTGAAAAATGCACTGTTGGTGTATAACTTTTAATTCATCAGTTATGCCTTTATATTCAAGTAATCCGTCGGTTGTTAATGAGTAGAAGTCTTTATCTTCTGTAGATGTTTCTATGAACTCTTTTATGGTGTCATATTCTTTATTCGGGCTTATCTCGTCGGCTACAGGAATATTTAATATGTAGTCGTATAAAGTTAAACGGTAGTGTCTCAGACCGTCAAGTTTAATCCACTGCTCATCATAGCTGTAATAACCAGAATAACCGACTTCTATGTTCTCTATTCGGTTTCCTAGCTTTGTAGTCTGCCAGTTTCTGATGGAGGCATGGCATGCTTGGATATCGAAGAACGTCTGAAAGTCCGCTGCAGCTTTACGCAGTGAACGATAGCCCGTTTCCATAAATGCCTTTAATTTATCTGCAAAAACATTTGCATACCTATGACGAGGTTTTATAACCGAATTCAATTGCGTTACGAACTTTTTATTACAGCATTTGCACTTTTGCATATAAATCTTCTGAGAGCCGAATTCACCCAAAATTGGGTTTCTTTCCTGCCATCCCTGCCTGGTCACATTTCTTGACTCACAATTTGGACATGCTGACTTAACATACTCAAAATGATTATCAGCAAGCAAATTCAAGGCCTGATTCACATTCCGAG
>JAVSLW010000046.1 GCA_039666455.1 Methanobacterium sp.
TGAGATTAAACCTCCAAAATTGATTATTGCATAAACCATGAAGGCTAAAAGCCCCACAATAACCGGTATAAGAAGGCTCTGCGATATCACATGCAAAGCCGCTGCTAACATATCACTTCCAAGAACTACCACCATAAATATCACCTCATTTGTATTAAATCACTCTTCTTTTTTGTTATATGAAATCCAGCAAACATCAGTACAAGCACAAATACCAGTGCATATATCCATGTTTCCATGGATGGAACCTCCATTGGGCTCATTGGAGATTGAAGAACCTTACTTATATTGGGAATCACAATAGCAGACACTAAAAAAAATAGCCCAACAAAAAGCATGAAATTACCAAGCAAAACAGGGAAAGGTTCTTTTGAGATTCTGATTATTGCACCAGATGCAAAATAGAATGCTACTATTGTAAAACTTAAATAAATCGCCACATACTGCCCTATAGACGCTATAGAAACTCCATTAAATGGAGATGCAAGCACTATTGCTGTTAAAACTGCTCCAAAACAGCATGGACAGAGTGCTATCATTGCTATACCTGATGCTTTATCATGGTTGCTATGCAACTTCCATTCTCTAAGGGTATAGAAACCTGTATAGATAATTATAAGCGCCAGGGCCATGAATATGACAAAATTATATTCATTTACTACTTTGTACACTATATCTGCATGTCCTGAGATTAGAAAAGTTAGGATGAATATCCCTGCACCATAATTTGCTGCTATTACTCCGGCCGCTTTTTTTGAAAGTCCAGCAAATCCTGCTATAAGCCCTATTTTAATACTGAACACTAAAACTGCCAATAATATTCCAAATTGCCACAATAACTCTAACATTTTATCCCTCAATCCTACATTTTATTAATTTAAAATGAATTCCAAAAAAAATGAATTCCAAAAAAATGGGGTTAGTGGTTAAAACCACTTATTTTACAGGTACTACTTTTTCACTTTTTATTACTGCATGTCCTTCAGGGCTTAATACCCAGTCAATGAATTCTTTAACAGCGCCTGTTGGTTCACCTTTGGTTAAGAACAAAAATGGTCTCTGTACTTTGTAAGTACCATCTAATACTGTTTGTTCTGATGGTGCTACACCACTGATCTTTAAAGCTTTAACCTCTGAACTTAGACTGGCTAATGATATGTATCCTACTGCATTTGGATCCTGGGCTACAGTTTGTTTTATAGCTCCAGCTGAACTCTGTACTATAGCATCGCCTTTAATTTTTGTTCCCTTCATTATTATTTCTTCAAATGCTCCTCTTGTACCGGAACCCTCTTCTCTTGTTACAACATTGATTGTTTTATCAGGTCCACCTACCTCTTTCCAGTTAGTGATCTTACCTGAAAATATGTCCCTAATCTGGTCTGTGGTCAGGTCACTTACAGGGTTATTAGCGTTTACCACAATTGCAATCCCATCTTTTCCAATAACGAACTGATTCAGTCCTGGCTTTTCCTCTTCTTTAAGATCTCTGGAACTTGTACCGATGTCTGCAGTACCATCCTTAGCACGCGTAATACCTACACCTGAACCTCCAGCTGCTACGTTGATCTTTACATTGGGGTGCTTTTTATTATACTCATCAGCTAACTTCTGTGCTACCGGTTGCACAGATGTTGAACCTGCTATCTGTATTTTTTGTTCTGTTTTTTTGGTTTCTACAGGTACTACTTTTTCACTTTTTATTACTGCATGTCCTTCAGGGCTTAATACCCAGTCGATGAATTCTTTAACAGCGCCTGTTGGTTCACCTTTGGTTAAGAACAAAAATGGTCTCTGTACTTTGTAAGTACCATCTAATACTGTTTGTTCTGATGGTGCTACACCACTGATCTTTAAAGCTTTAACCTCTGAACTTAGACTGGCTAATGATATGTATCCTACTGCATTTGGATCCTGGGCTACAGTTTGTTTTATAGCTCCAGCTGAACTCTGTACTATAGCATCGCCTTTAATTTTTGTTCCCTTCATTATTATTTCTTCAAATGCTCCTCTTGTACCGGAACCCTCTTCTCTTGTTACAACATTGATTGTTTTATCAGGTCCACCTACCTCTTTCCAGTTAGTGATCTTACCTGAAAATATGTCCCTAATCTGGTCTGTGGTCAGGTCACTTACAGGGTTATTAGCGTTTACCACAATTGCAATCCCATCTTTTCCAATAACGAACTGATTCAGTCCTGGCTTTTCCTCTTCTTTAAGATCTCTGGAACTTGTACCGATGTCTGCAGTACCATCCTTAGCACGCGTAATACCTACACCTGAACCTCCAGCTGCTACGTTGATCTTTACATTGGGGTGCTTTTTATTATACTCATCAGCTAACTTCTGTGCTACCGGTTGCACAGATGTTGAACCTGCTATCTGTATTTTTTGTTCTGTTTTTTGTTGGCCACCTGTACCATCATTTCTGGTTCCTACAGGGCCTGTTCCAGTTCTGGTTCCAGAGCCTGTTCCAGTTCCAAGCCCGGGTTTGTTACCGGTTCCTGTCTGGGTTGTATTTTCAGTTATATTTCCAGTTCCAGGCTTTGGTTTATCAGAGCTATTAGAGCTATTGTTCCCTGTACCTTGATCATTTAGAACCACTTCTCTAAATGCGGGTTTATCAGAACCAGGGTTATTATAACTCTTTAGAAATGATTCTGCATAAACTCCTATCCCTGCAATAAGTACTATTAAAATAGTGATTATCACAGTTGTTCTATCCTTCATGTTTAATCTCCTCCTTAACCTCCAACTGTTTGTATACTATAGTTTATGGAAAGGTGTTTCACCTCATCAATACTGATCAAATACAGATATTTAAAGGTTCCTATTTGTGTAAAAGTTTACACAATAAGTGAACATAGATATGATCATGTTGATTTTTTGGATAAAGTTATTGCGGTTGATAACTTTAATCGAAAAATTTTTTTAATCAAACATGCCTCTATTCAATGAAAAAAGGAATTAAAAACTGCTATTCAACGTTATACGGCTACGTATTAAATACAGTTTGCGGCGGAAGTTTAAAATTCCCAATATCATTAAAAAACTAAAATAAAAATGTATTTTTAGAAACAACATAACAAACACGCATCCAAACATGTGAAAATAAAAGGAAAATCGTTTTTATAGTGAGAAAAATCTAAGGGGCTAAATTTTATATTAAACTGAATATTTTTGAAATTACCACCACTTGCAAGTGCAATCTTATCTAAAACCTATTTTAATCTTCTTCCATATTGTTCCTCGAGATGTATTTTTGCCTTTGAGAATATTGATAAACAAAAATTATTATAAATAATATAAAGAAACCTAAATAACCATAAAACCAAAATCCTCCTGCATAAGGTGAAAATAAAAAGATATATGCCAATAATAAACCTTGTGTTATAATTATACTTAAAAAAACAAAATAATATGTTTTATAATGATGTTTTCTTGGAAATATAAAAGCTATAATAATAATCATGTAAGCTAAGCAATTAAATAGGTCTAATGGATTTCTATAAATTAAAAAGAATGATAAATATAAAATTAATAATAAAAAGAACCCTGATGTTATAATTTTTTGATCTGATATCATCATACTCCTCCCATTTAAAAAATAAAAAGTTTATTTTTATTATAGTCTTTTTTGAAAAGTTCTTAAATAATAAATTTTTGTAGGAATTGTTTGGATAGGCTGTCTGTTTGAGTGTATTTATTGAAATAGGTTAGGAAATTGTCTTTTAAATATTCGATATTTTCGATGAATTTTGTTGATAGT
>JAVSLW010000047.1 GCA_039666455.1 Methanobacterium sp.
TACGAATCTTCTGATCCAACTCTTCAACCGACAAATGCCTCTCAACATAAACCTTTTTCCCAGCCATAAATTAAATTATAACGATCATAGTATAAAAACATTTGCACAGCACTATAGTTTCTCTGCCACATTATCATTTTAAAATATTAGTTTTTAAAGTAAATGTTATCTCAAAGGGATTAACCAGTTTAAACCATTATTTCACTGATCCCAAAGAAATATAAAATTGTAGATAAATAAAGATTTAAGTAACTCAATTGAGATGATTTTCAGGTGGATTATGAAATTAATTGCAGATAGTTTTAATAAGAGTTTTTCTGGTTGGATGATAACTTTACCAGAAGAAGACCTTAATGCCCGGCGTAGTGGCCATATCAATAAAGAGGGCTGGCTGATTCAGTACTGTTTTGGAAAAGACAAAACTGGTAAATACATGGATTATTACGCCACTAATAGGTGGTATGGGGATTCACATGTACGTATCTATGCAGACGGCACAGAAAAAGAGTTTCCAGTTCTTCTTGACTTCCATTTAACCAGTGATGACTCTGTAGAAGATAAGCGACTGGAAAATGAATTCTATGAGCGTAATCGTAAAGTAGCAAAGATGTTGATTGAAAAGGGATTCGATAGATTCACCATCAACATGGCTTTAAGTGTGTGGCCAGTTAAAGACTCAAAAAAGGAGTAATCATGCAATCCATTAATGCTCATGTGAGATCACCTAAAACAAAAAATTAGGGGATGATATTAAAATGAAGGATAAACAGCCGTTTATTAACGAATGGAAAGAATTATATTCTGCAGCAATAGAATTTAAGAAATTAAAACCATGGGATTGGATGTGGGATTCCGATATATTCGGAGTTCAAAACCCGGGCACTGGTGAAATTGGTTATTGCTGCATAATGGGAAGATCAGGCGAACATTTCGCCCTGGGGGTATATCTGGGCAGTGAAGGATTGGAGGAGTTGTTACGAATATTATCTGGAGAAAAAATCCTTCCTGATGAACCTCTTGGGCTTCTTAATCAAAAATGTCTCATGGCTTCATTTGAAAACAGAGAATATATAGAAAAGCGTGATTATGAAATAATCAGAAAACTGGAGTTAAGATTCAGGGGGAAGAATGAATGGCCATTGTTTAGAAGTTATCTGCCGGGACATCTTCCATGGTATTTAAACAGTGGAGAAGTACAGTTTCTGACCATTGCACTTCAGCAGGCAATTCATGTTTGTAATCGTTTTAAAAATGATCCAGAGATGCTTGTTCCCCCTTCAGCTTCTGAAATATTAGTTCGAGTGCCATTAAAAGAAAATGGCCTTAAATGGAGAAATGAATGGATAGAACCCTCTGAAATAGATGAAAAGTTGGAGGAAATATTAATTGGGTCTGTGGATGAAGATGCTGTTGAAGAACTCCAGAAATTGAAGCGTCATGGAATCTGGGAAGCTGATTTCTTTTATTTTCATGAGGCTGTTCAGGATGGCCCCGAAGAAAGGCCATACTTTCCCTACATAATTTTATGGGCCGAAAGAGACACTGAACTCATTTTAAACACCGAAGTAGTGAACCCGAAAGAGTGGGTGAGTGTTTTTTCAATTCAATTGCAGAAAAATGTTGAAAACACCGGATCATTACCCACTGAAATTATTGTTAAGAAAAAAGAACTTTTCACTTTCCTTGAACCTATGGCTTCTAAACTTGGAATTAAATTGACCTTAGCTTCTAATTTGAAATTAATAGACAGAATAAAAAAAGATATGCAGGATGTTCCAGTGGATGATGAGGATAAGATGTTGGAGGCTGTGATGGAACTTATGATGGAAGATGAATCATTCCAGGCCATGGTTGAGGATGGATCACTTGATGATCTAATAAAAAAGGGATCGATACGTGATTTACTGAAAGATGAATTAATTCAATCCGTAATATGGAGAAAAAGAAGAGAATATGACACGATTAAAGAGAATGAATACGACCCTGGGCAAACCACATTATTTGATTACAACAACTCCAGTCCGGATGAAGGAGAATACATAGACAGGGAACGGGAAGTTGTGAATGATTATCATAATTTAATCCAGGAAGAACCTGGAATACCTAAATTAAAAGTGGAATTAAAGAAGCTGATTAAAAAAGACCCTGATTTTTTTGACTCCTATTTAACGCTCTTTAAGATTTTACAGAGTGAGGGCAGACAAAAAGAAGCAGAGAAATTGCTGGACGAAGCCTATAAAAGAGCAATAAACCTGATAACTGATAAGAAAGGTGAATGGCCAGACTTACTGGAGTGGGGATGGGTGGAAAACAGGCATATCATCAGTATCATTCTAAATAAGGCTGTTTTGTTGTGGAAATCCTCAAAAACAGATGATGCTCTGGATTTATTCAGAAAACTCTTAAAATCAAATCCTGGTGATAATGCAGGTGCACGTAATTACATTCTGGCCATTAGAATGAAAATGAGCTTTAAAAAATTTGAAAAACGGTTTAATAAAGGTGGTTTTTATGATTCCCACTTAAGTGACTGGTTTGAAAAAAATTACAGGAAGTTTCCTGATGAGTTTGACTGGTGGGATAAAGCCACTGAGGAATATAGATAGCTATATTTCAATCGATTTACTAACGAGAGATATAAATGAAATTATCTAAAGAAGATGTGGAATTATTTTATAAGTTTTACCATTCATTGTGGTTGCTAACAGGAAGCTTAATAACGATGCTGATGTATTGAGGTTCTATTTAAAAAGTGAACGTAACCGGGAATTTTACGGGGGAGAAATAGACGCTCTTATCAATAAGGACCAAGAGCTTCTTAAGGTCTACCATCAGGAAATGGGAAAGGTTCATACCAGGAGATATGGGCGACAGCCGTCGAACACTTCGTGTTCGGGGCCCCAAAATCGTGGATTTTGTGGGTTTTTGAAAGTTTCATGAGATAACATAAAAATTTAATAACATGACTTAAAGAATAATTAAGGAAGAATACAAAAAATAAGAGATCTTTTGAAGTCAAATTATAGTGCTGTGCAAATGTTTTTATACTATGATCGTTATAATTTAATTTATGGCTGGGAAAAAGGTTTATGTTGAGAGGCATTTGTCGGTTGAAGAGTTGGATCAGAAGATTCGTAG
>JAVSLW010000048.1 GCA_039666455.1 Methanobacterium sp.
GGGCGAATACGCCCAGCCCGGCGCCACCACCCTGACCATCCTGCACAGCAACACGCTGCGCGTGCGCTTCTTTGTGCCCAACGATTTGCGACCTCGCTACCTGCCGGGCACCGAGGTGCAAGTCAGCATCTCGGGCTGTGAGCGGCCCCTGAAGGCCACGGTGACCCGCGTCAGCGCCCGGCCTGAGTACACGCAGCCCATGATGTTCAGCCACGAGCTGCGCGATCGCTTGAGCTTCCTGACCGAGGCCCGCCTGACGGCGTCGTCCACCTGCACCGCCCCGCCGGGTACCCCGGTGGGCGTGGTGGTGCCGGCGCAGGAGAAGCAGGCATCGTGAACGCCACCGCCGATCCCATCATCGAGGTCAGCAACCTGACCAAGACCTTCGGCGACAAGACCGTCGTCGATCAGCTGAACATGCGCATCGCGCCCGGGCAGCTGTATGGCTTTCTGGGGCCCAACGGCTCGGGCAAGACCACGGCCATTCGCATGATGTGCGGACTGGTGCCGCCCACCTCGGGTCAGGGCCACTGCCTGGGCTTCGACATCGTGCGGCAGGCCGACAAGATCAAGCCCCTGCTGGGCTACATGACCCAGCACTTCAGCCTGTACAAAGACCTGACGGTGCGCGAGAACCTGCGCTTTGTGTGTCGGCTGTATGGTCTGCCCAACCCCGAGGCGCGGGTCAATGAGCTGCTGGAGCAATTTGCCTTCAACGACGAGGGGCGCGACATGCAGCGGGCTGGCACCATGTCGGGCGGCTGGAAGCAGCGGCTGGCCCTGGCCTGCGCCATGGCCCACCGCCCGCGCATCCTGCTGCTGGACGAACCCACCGCCGGGGTGGACCCGAAGGCCCGCGAAGCCTTCTGGGACATCCTGCAAGACATTGCCGCCACGGGGGTGTCGGTGCTGGTGAGCACGCACTACATGGACGAGGCCATGCGCTCCAACCGCATCGCTTATGTGCTGTACGGCCGACTGCTGGTGGACGATGCGCCCGAGCGGGTGCTGCAAAACTCGGAGCTGGTGGCTGCGCAGATCCCCCTGACGCGCCCGTTCAATGACCGCAGCATGTCGCACGACCCGCGGGTGGTGCG
>JAVSLW010000049.1 GCA_039666455.1 Methanobacterium sp.
GCTGAAAAGGTCAAGATCTATTGGTGGTCCGGTGTACCATATTGACACTGTGCTTGCTCCTACTTTTTCTGAGTCTCCCATCATTATTTCTGTTCCTTCTGGTGTTCCCAGGGTTGGGTTTGCCTCTTTTTTGAAGCTGAATCCTCTGCTTCCTACAATTGTTACGGTCTGTCCAACGTATGCTTTGGGGTTTTCCTGTAAATTCACTAAGTTCTGTTTGTAAGTTTCAATATTTGGATCTGATGATCCTGGAGTAGTATTAGATGTTGAATTGTCTGGGTTTGTGCATCCTGATATTCCCACTATTATTATGACCAGCAGAACCATCAAAATTGCTAAAATTTTCATAATTTTTTTAAACCTCCTGTAATTGTATGTATCTTACACACATGTTGTCTGTAATCCTATATAAATGTATATGTTTACTATGTATTAATTCATAATTAATTATATAAACTAATAATAACTATATAAAACATATAGTTACTATTTACAGTTAAATTAAATTCATATCTTTTTAAACTTTAAACTAACAAATTAGAGGAGATTAATTAAAAAGAAATATAAATAAAGGACAGATATAGAACTGGATATACTGAAATTTATAAAAATGTTCAAACTGGTGTGCATTAAATGGAATACACTTTAATCTCAACAATTTATAAACTGGAACCTGTAATGTTTTGTATCACTCAATTCTCCCCCAAAAAAATTATTCTTTTAAGTGAAGAGAACGCCCCTAAAGAAAAACTTGAAGCTTTAAGAATACTAAGAGAAACTGTGGGAACAGTAATAGAAATAGAAACCATACCCACAAGTCTCTACAATGTGGTGAAAATAGCTAACGACACAGCAGAAATTATAGACGAAGAATGTGCACATGGAAAAAAAATCATAGTAAACGTTAGCGGCGGCAGAAAACCGCAGGCATTAGGCGCATTATTTGGAAGCTATGCAAGACACAGTGCCGTTGAAAGAATCGTCTATGTAACAGAAGAAGATAGAGAAATAATAGATCTACCCATTCTAAACTTCGGAATCTCCAAAACAAAAAGAATAATACTGGAAGAACTGGAAAAGGAAGAAACTTCCGTTAAAAACCTCTCCATAAAAGTAGGAATAAGCAGAGGAATGACCTACAACCACATAAGAGAATTAAGAGAAATGGGCTTTATTGCACAGGATGAGCTTAAAATCACTTCCGCAGGAGAACTTGCCATTATCTAATTT
>JAVSLW010000050.1 GCA_039666455.1 Methanobacterium sp.
AGGTAAAGAACTGATTATTGTTAAAGGAAAAGCTTTTAAGAGATTTACAATTGAAATTCTTTCTTTTCGGTTCACCTGATTAACCTTTTTTTTAGGATCAATCTCTAAAAGTTCAATAAAGATAGGGATCATTCGATTAGGAACTAAAAGTTTCATAAAATTCTTAAATTCTGTTTTACCCCGTGCTTCAAATTCTTTAATCAACATTTCTTCAAGTTTTGAATTTGTAAATTCTGGTTTTAAATCTATGAAAAGATCAATTTTTTCATTTCTCTCAAGGAGTGGAACTATTTCACCGCTTAAATCCAGTACCAGAGGACCTGAAATTCCAAAGTGAGTGAATATTATATTTCCATTATCAGATATTATTTTTCTTTTTCCATATTTAAATGTTAGAACAACATTTTCAAGAGTTATTCCCTTTAATTTCTTTACCCACCCCTCAGCTACATTTAATGGAACCAGTCCTGGTCTTAAGGCAGTAATTCTGTGACCTAATTTTTTAGCTATCTCCAAGCCTTCACCAGTAGAACCAGTAACAGGATACGAAACACCGCCTGTAGCTAATATAACTCTTTTAGCAGCTATATAGTTATTATTTCCCAAATCCAAACTGAAATAGCTTTTTTTAACTTTAATTTTGTTTAATCTGGTGTTGTAGTTTATTTTTACATTATTTTCAGATAAATACTCTTTTAAAGCTTTTATAATTGACGTTGATTTGTTTGAAACAGGGAAAACCTTTCCTTTTTCCTCCACCTTTAATTTTAAACCCTTAGAGTTAAAAAATGACATTAACTTTCTATTTGAAAATTTAACCAGTGCTGATCTTAAAAAAGAGCCCTTTTTGCCGAATTTTTTTAAGAATAAATCCAAAGGAGCCGTGTTTGTAACATTGCATCTGCTGCTACCTGTTATTTTAAGTTTTTTTCCTAAAGTGTCGTTTTTCTCTATTAAAATAACACTTTTTCCACGTTGTCCTGCCCTGATAGCTGCCATCATACCTGCTGGTCCTGCACCAACTACTGCTATGTCATGAAGTATCATAATATTCCAGTTCAATTAAAAAAAATTAAGCAATTAGTATGAATTTATTATATTTTTTAAATTTCTTTTGCTTCAAGCATGTTATTTCCTGAACATGTAAAGAAAAAAGAAAATAAGTCATCTTTTAGATACTTCAATCATTCGTTCAACAGCGCTTCTTGCTTTATTTGCAATTTTTTCATCCACTGTTACAACAAATTCCTCATTTAACAGAGAATTTTTAACCTTTTCAAGTGTGTGCAGTTTCATAGTTTTACATATAGCCTCAGATAATGCAGGGATGATATTTTTATCTGGATTTTCCCGTCTAAGGCGCGTTACAAGATCCACTTCTGTACCGATTATAAATGTGCTCTTAGGAGATTCTTTAACGTGACTTATCATTCCACCTGTGCTTAAAACATAATCTGCCATTTCCTGAATCTCTGGATCACATTCTGGATGAACAAGTATCTCTGCTTCCGGATATTTCTCTTTTAAAAAGAATATTTCGCCTGTAAACATTTTATGCACATAACAATGCCCGCCTTCAGGAATTGGGATTATTTCTTTATCTGTAAACCTTGATACATATGCTGCAAGGTTCATGTCTGGTCCAAAGAGTATTCTATCTTCCTCAAGGCTCTCAACGATTTTAACAGCATTTGAAGATGTGCACAAAATATCTGCCTCTGCTTTTGCCTCTGCAAGGGTGTTAACATACAAAACAACTGCAGCATCACTGAATCTCTGTTTTGCTTTTCTTACATCTTCTGCAGGGAGCATGTGTGCCATAGGACATTCTGCCCCGGTATCAGGAATCAGTATTTTTTTATCAGGGTTTAATATTGATGCAGTTTCTGCCATGAAGTCAACACCGCAGAAAATAACCAGATCTTTATCTTCTATTTCCGATGCCTTTATACAAAGCTCGAGAGAATCACCTATGAAATCTGCAATCTCCTGTATATCTCCTGTCTGGTAGTTATGAGCCAGTATTATTGCATTTTTTTCTTCTTTAAGTTGTATAATTTCTCTTTGCAGATCATTTAACATAAAAATCGCCTTCAAATCAGTATAATTAAAAACAGTGCCAAAATTGAATATTTAACTATAGCTATTGAAATTTATTTATCTGTTTTATCTAATAAATACTTAAACCTTAAGGGGATTAGTAAAAATTTTTTACTATGGATGCCAAAAATGCTATTTTTAAGATGACCTGCTTTGGAGTTACTTTAGGTTCTCTATTCTATTATATTTTGCAGGTTTCGATTTTTGAAGCCAAAAATTCCCTGAGCCGCAGACACTGCGTGTTTACATGGCCCTGTTTTAGAATTTCTCCAGTATTTGGCCATAAATATCTTTTATTTTACCATCAGACTTTTCATAAATCATCCTTAGAATCAGTTCAGGAGTACTCTTTGCCAGATAGTTCATTTTAGGCGTTCTATCAACAATAAGATTGTAATTTTCATCCAGTCCTTTTGCTTCAATTCCATCTACCCTCACTTCAGTGTATTTCATTATCTCACGTGCCATGTGTGTTACAATGACTGCATATGAATCAGACCCCTTTAATAAATCAATAAAACTTGCAATTATCTTTACAGCAGCTTCAAGCTCAGTAATTGCCTCTAATTCATCAAGAAGAACTAATTTACTGGTATCTGTAATTACAACGGGTATGAATGTGTTTAAGAAGGATTCAAATGCTCCAGCATCAAGTGATCTTTTCTTTGAGAAGAAATATAATTCATCAACCAGCTTTACAGTGGCTTTATCTGCACAAACTGGAAGTCCCATCTGGGCCATTATTGAAATCTGGGCCATGGTCTCAAGTAGTGTTGTTTTACCACCACTGTTTGCCCCGGTAAGGAGTGCAACATTTTCAGGTATTTTAAGGGAGTAATCTATTTTTTGAATATTGAGTCCATTTTCTAATACCAAATTAAGGTGCACTGCTCCTTTAAAACTAAATTCATCTCCTAATACTGGTGGATTTAAATTATAGTAATGTGCAAAGCATCCGATGGCAAACTCGTAATCAAACTCAAGTATTTCCTGAATTTCAGATTCTACCTTTTCTTTAAGGTCATAAAGACGTGAAGCAGCTTTAACCTTCCCTTCAAATGCATCGATGTGCTTGCTTGCAATTACCTGTTTTTTAATTCTTTCAAGCTCCCTGTAATCAATTTCAACAGGGTATTTCTGGATGAAAGGATCAAATGAACTGCCTGTTTTCTCTTTAATTTCATCACGGGCTTCTTTTATTACTTCATCGAAGATTTTCTGGATTTTACCGGGCATTCCTTCATTCATGAGTGCTAATATTTCATCGCCTTTAAGATCAACCTTTTTAATACTGTCTTTGAGTTTCTTATCAGCTTTTATCTTTGCTGATTCTACAGCCTCATCAAATAAGCTTTCATCAACTTTCAAAGATTGCAGAGAGTCCAGAATTTCAATAACTTCCTTAATTACTGATTCTCTTTTCAGTATATTTTTAATTTTCAGTATATTTGACAAAAGATCATAATTGGCGTAGAAATATGAAAGAACTGTTTCAGGGACTATTTCATATTCCAAAGAGTCACTGGTGACCATTGCAACGTTATATGTGTTATCAAGTTCTATTTCACCAGTTGAATATATATAAACTACAAATTCATAATCTTCAAGGTTTTCAAGTTCCTCTGCTGTAATGATAGTACAGTATCTGTTTAAATTCATTTCAAGTAGTCTGTGATAATCAGTTCTTGATTCTACAAGTAAAGCTTTTGCTGAATCATATTTGGGTTTATCTTTAGTTGAGTGATTTATTTTTTTAAGTAAATCACTGATTTCGTCTACTGGTAGCTTTGATACAGTTTCTTTTGCTTTCATTACAAAGTCAAGATTTTCATTTATTGCATTAACATCATTAGTTGGACTTATCAGGAGGATACGGTTTTTTCCATATTTTGTATTTGAATATGCAATAATTCTGGCCATTATATCATCATAAATTTGAGCTGCACGGCTGGTTTTTAAAAATTCTTCTTTAGGATTACCTAAAACAGTGTTTACTATTTCTATGGCTTTAGATTGACTTACACCTTCAATTTTTGAAATTCTATCAATTTCAAAGTTTTTAATTGCGGTGATCAGCTCTTCTTCACTTCCAAAACTGTCCACAATTTTTCTGGCCAGTTTTTCGCCTATACCTTTGATTTTTGTTAGATCCACTTTTTATCACCGTTAACGCCCTATTATTTGATCATATTAATTTTATAGCTTTACATATACATTATTAATTGCAGGAACATTACTGGATAAATTTGAAAAATTTTTTATTCATTTTCAATATATAGCGTTGGTATGTTTAAATATAATTTGGTAGACATGGATAAATGATATTTAAATCAAAATTAATAATCCATACTTCGTAAACGATATGTTAAAGTCTTTGGATTCTAATAGTGTGTTTGAATTATTTTTCTTAAGCTTTTTTGAATATTCACTAGTTTTAAAGTTCTATTTTTTTAAAGGTCTTTATTCAAATCTTGCAAAAAACCTCATTAATTTGTAAATAGCATCTGTGGAAGGGTGTACTTCCATAAAATTGTCAAAATCATCTATATTCTGTCCTTCTTTTAATAATTTAGATATATAAGCCATACTGGTACGTGACGATGGAGAAATGGAAAATATCTTATTCACACCTCTATTTTCATTTATATTCATTTTGGTAATTCCGGTCATACCTTCAAGAGCTCTCCAGAATGACCCTGGCCCTGCAGGGCCTGGAATATATCCTTCCATGCCTTCATTGGCATCTTCAGAACTTAAAAATGCCACATCATAATATAAATTTATTGCATAGGGAATAAGACTGTAATCCATCTCTGCGTAGATCCCACAGGCATTTCTTGCTGCAGTTACTCCTTCTGCCCTCGAAATTGGCGTGTTTCCTATCTTTCCTGCCACATCCCCTGCAGCATATATATTTTTATGACCTGTCTGCATCCTTTTATCCACAATTATGTGGCCTTTTTCATTTAAATCCACAATATCTGCAGCTATTTCAGAATTTGGAATCATTCCTGTTGCAAAAAGTGTTTTACCCTCAATTTTTCCATATTCTGTCACTATATGGTCTTCGTGGATCTTTTTTGTATGAACATTTTCATGGATTAAAACCTCTGGCAAAAGGTTTTTTATCACATAGTTTTTAATATCTTCATCAAGTACCCCTAAAAACTGATTTCTACATAAAACATTAACTTCTGTACCCATTGTGGAAAATATGCCTGCAAATTCGGCGGCAATAACTCCACTTCCCACTATATTAATCTTTTCTGGAAGTTCAGTTAATTTTAAAATATCTTTATAGGTAATTGCATTTTCAAATCCTTCAATTTCAGGAATAAGCGGTCTGACACCGGTAGATATTATCAATTTATCATAGTCATATTCGTTATCACTAACAATAACTGTTTCATCTTCAAGCTTTGCAGTTCCTTTTACTATTTCTACTCCAGCTTCTTCAGTTTCATTTTCAAGGATATGACTTATTTTAGAAACAGTATCTTTAACTCCTCTGGTTATTTTACTGAAAGCAAAATCAGGAATTTCATCAATTATTCCAAGTTTCTTAAAGTTTTTTGCATCCACCAGGAATTTTGAAAAATCATTTAACCCGTTAACTACCATGCATCCTTCATTAAGACATGTACCTCCTATTGCACTTTTTTCAATAAGAGTTACGTTTTCTCCAATGCTTGCAGCTTCAATTGAAGCTGTTCGACCTGCTGGACCTCCGCCGATTACTACAATATCCATGACTCATCCTCCATAGCATATTTTTATATGTTATGAGTACATATTAAAAATTGTTAAAGAAATTTTTATAGTGAATGTAATTTAAAAGATTCTAAATTTAACTTATTATATAAATAACCTGAAGTATTTATCTTAAAAATGAAACAAGAGGAGATTTTCAATGTGTATCGCAGCACCAGCTCAAATAATAGAAATTAACGATAATATAGCAGTTGTTGACTTTGGAGGAGTGAGACAAAGCGCTAAACTGGATTTGGTTGAAGAA
This sequence comes from Methanobacterium sp., assembly GCA_039666455.1. Classification (NCBI taxonomy): domain Archaea; kingdom Methanobacteriati; phylum Methanobacteriota; class Methanobacteria; order Methanobacteriales; family Methanobacteriaceae; genus Methanobacterium; species Methanobacterium sp. Next base: position 6,116 of record JAVSLW010000050.1, read on the forward strand.
GTGGAAGTGGGTAGATATGTACTGGTTCATTCTGGATATGCTATCGAAGTTTTAAGTGACAAGGAAGCTAAAGAGTCCTTAGAAGCATGGGAAGAACTGCTTAAAGCATTGGATGAAGAAGATAATCAGTAATTCATCTAATATTTATTTTTCTATATTTAATGATGTAATTTCATTTTTAGTTTAATTTTGAAAATTAAAATTTTTAATTTGTTTATATATTATTTTCTTACACTATTTTTCCCAAAAAGCTAATTTATTAATTATAATTTAATAATAACTTTTTTAAAGTCTGGAATGGAATAAATATTTTATCTTAACTTTTTTAATCATTAAAAAGTTATAAGGCCAAAGTTTTTATTATTTAATCTTAATTATATTATAATAAAAGACCAGATAGAGATGATAAAATGTTATTTTCCAGATATAAAATGAATATTATGTTTTTTCGTGATTTATTAATCATTTTAACAATATTTCTTGGATTTTTAATTGTATTCAATAATTATTCCTCCTTTTTTTCTGTTTTAGATGATATAATATTCCTTTCAATAAACTTTCTGGTTTTATCAGTTCTTTTTTATGTTACAAAACAATCATCTAAACTTGGAAGAGGCGCATTCATTGGATGGACCTTAATTACATTATCAATTGTAGTAACCCTAATTGGTAACATCATCTGGATATTACTGTCTGCGGGTTTTAATCAGGTTTCCTTCCCATCTATTGCAGATATCTTTTATTTGACATATTATCCTCTAATTTTAATTGGAATTTTCTATTTACCCGTGGAAAAAACTAAGGAAATCAGAAGGTACCAGGTGCTTCTTGATACTGGAATCTTAATAATTTCTGCGGCTTTAATTCTGTGGATAGTATTAATAGACCCTATTTTACAAAATAATCCAGTAAACAGTATTGGCATGGGCATATATATGTCTTATCTGCTCCTTGATATTTTCCTGTTGTTTACTTTGATTTATTTATTTTCTAACTGGTTTGGAAAGGTAAAAAAAGTTCCATTTACCTTTTTAACAATCAGTACGGTGATTCTGGTTTTAACAAATATCATTTTTGTTTACCAGTTTCTATTTGGAGAATATAAATCTGGCGGGTTATTAGATGCGGGTTGGTTGATATCATATGTTTTAACCGCATTAGCCGGTATTTCATATATTAAAAACGATAAATTCAAGTCATTTCCATTCAAATCATTTAAATTTCTAATTAAAATTAATTGGAGCGCATATTTGCCCGTAATATGGCTTTTTTTTATTTATATATTTTTAATCGGAATTTACATGTATCCCAACACCTCCCATTTAAATATTATAATCGGAGGCTCTTTAATTATAATAACAATGGTATTTATTCGTCAAATAATTTCATTGAAAGAAATTAACAGAAATAAAAGATTACTGGAGAAAAAAGAAAAGCATTTACGCTTAATAACAGATAATACCATAGATATAGTAACAAGATGCAATTTTAAAGGAATATATCAATATATTAGTCCATCATCCAGTAAAATTTTGGGATATGAGCCTCATGAATTGTTAGGAAAGAATGCATTAGATTTTGTGCATCCAGACGACATTCAAAGTTTGAAAGAGTCATTTATAAAAGCACGTGACAATAATGATTCCAATGAGATAGAATATCGATACAAGAAAGCATCTGAAACTTATATTTGGATTCAAACAGTAGGTAAACCCATATTTAATCAAGAAAATGTTCACCAGGGATTCATATGTAGCAGTAGAAATGTAGATGATAGTAAACGTGCAGAAGAACAGATAAAAAATTCCCTTGAAGAAAAAAGAGTATTGTTAAAAGAAATCCATCACCGTGTAAAAAACAATATGCAAATAGTAAGCAGCCTTTTAAGTCTCCAATCAAGATATATTGAAGATGAAAACGCCAAGGATGTTTTTAAGGAAAGCCAGGACAGAGTGAAGTCAATGGCAATAATACATGAAAATCTTTACCAATCCCATAATCTTGCAAGAATAAACTTTGATGAATACATACAGAAACTTGTATCAGGGCTTTTTAATTCATACGGCACAATGGGCTTGATAAAAACTGAACTGGACTTATGTAAAGTTTCGCTTGATATAGACACTGCAGTTCCCTGTGGTCTTATATTAAATGAACTTATCACCAATTCAATAAAACACGCTTTTCCAATAAATAAAAATCATGAATATGGGTTAATAAACGTTAAATTATACAAAGAAAGTGAAGAAATGGTGGAAATAGTTGTAAGTGATAACGGAGTAGGTTTTCCAGAAGATATTGACTTTCAAAATACGTCATCACTGGGCTTACAACTTGTAAATGCCCTTGTAAATCAAATTAACGGCACGATAGAGCTTAAAAATACTGATGGAACAGAATTCAAGATTAGGTTCAAAAATAAGAATGGAAAATAAAAATATTTGTATTAATCAGTTGCATTTCTGTTCATTACAAATGTAAGCGCAGAAACTCCAACAAAACTTGCAAAAATTACTATTAAAAGTAAGATAGCTTCATCCATCTTTAACACCCATATTTTCAATGATATTTTATGACTTATAAATTTAATTATTCTAATAAATAGAAACCTTTCTCACACCCTCGATTTTTAAAAATTCATTTAAAAGGTTACCTCCAACTGGTTTTTCTGTTATTATAGTAAGACGAGGGTTTTCTTCAAATTCAGGGTCTCCTGCATGTACCTGTCTGATGTTTATCCTGTTACTTGCAATTAAATTCGTAGCACTGGCAATTATTCCCGGGTTTCCGGCGTCTGCTTCAATTTCCACAACTCCAAATCCCAGATCTCTGGCTATATTTTTAACAAGCGGTCCTGCAGGAATAATATTTGAAAATATTTTAGATAATTGTGGGTCTTCAAGTATTGTATCCACTGTGGCTTTGATGCTTCTTCTATCAACATTTGTTGCTCTTGCAATAGCTACATCGTTTATTTCTATGTCTCCACAGTATATTTTACCTTTTTCTCCCACACGAAGTCCATATGCAATTATTTTACGTGCCACGTCTATGCGGGCGGGGTATTTTTCAAATTTATGTTTGATTTTATCCCACATTATATTTCACTGTATTGTTCATCCTATTTGAACTACCATGACCTGAAGAGGTCATTGGATTCCTAATCCACCAACTGATTGTTGGTTTTACCAAAGGCAATCCCCGTAGTTCCCACGGTTAGAAAAAACCTTGAATGACGTTGTTTGTCATTCAAGGTTTTCATATTATATGCAGCATTAACATCCCTATCATGATCACAACCACAATCAGGGCATATCCATCTGCGAATATTCAAATCCCAAACTTCTGTAACATATCCACAATTACTGCAAGTTTTAGAAGTGTATTTTTCATTAACAACTTTAAAATGTTTATCATACCAATCAGACTTATATTGTAGTTGTCGCTTGAATTCAAACCAGTGTTGATCTGCTGTAGTTCTTGCTAAATACTTATTTTTCAATCCCAATTGGTTATTTACATTTCCAACATAGATTTTATCAAATTCATGTACTATTCGTGTTGTTGTTTTATGTAGAAAATCATTTATTATATTTTTTTTCTTCTGGTATAACTGGTTAAGCTTGGTTTTCGCTTTCAGCCAATTACACCCATTCTTAACTCTTTTACTTATGATTTGATTATATCTCCTTATTTTGTTGTCAACCTCTTTTAAATGTATTTTACCTGTTTTAAAGCCGTTACTAAATGTTGCTAAATTCTTTAATCCTAAATCGATACCTACTTTTTGATTAGTCTTTTTTAAAGCCTTAACAGGACTGTTTTTAACATTAAAACTTACGAAGTACTGGTTAGAGTTGTTCCTGCTGATAGTTGCAGTTAATATATCTCCACGAACTTTTCTACTGTACTTCATAGATATTAGGCTCTTAATTTTGGGTAATTTTAGTTTCCCTCCACTATTTTAGCGTTTAAAGTTCTGAACGATTGCACAGGATTTTTACGGGATTTAAATTTCACCCACCCATGATTAGCTTTACCCACCATTTTATAGGCAGAAATAAGGTCATCATATGCTTTTTGAAGGGCTGTGCTGTTAGCTTCTTTTAAAAATGGATGATGCTTCTTTAAATCATTTAATATGTTATTAAACAGTTTTCTGTTTGCATATACTGGTTTTAAACCATATTCCGCTGCCTGTTTTCTATATACTTCATACATGACTTTAACATGGTTAAAAACAAAGCGTGCACAGCCCATATTAAATTCTAATATATCCTGCTGCTCTTTATTTGGATATATTCTATATTTATAGGATTTGGTCACGGTTTTCATCGTTTTTGTCTAATTCTGGTTTCATTATTTATTATAATTATGTTTTCACAGTATTTAACCCTTTGATTTAAGTATTAATCTGAAAATTCATCTAATGACTTATAGAAATCATAGTATTCTTTCAGAAATTAGATAAAGATCTTTAATGTACATAAATGTACTCTAAAGGTTTAAATAGTACCTTGCAGTATATAGTGAATTGTTAAAATAAAACGGTGAAAAAGATGAAAGGCAGTGAATGTTTTTGGCGATATTGAATTAAAAAAACCCCAAAGCATGAGATTAGACTTTGATTCCCCATTTGAACTATTTAAAAATATTTACCGGAATTATGAAAGTGCATATCTGCTTGAATCAATGGAAAGTGACAGCGGCCTTTCCAGGTTTTCTGTACTTGGCTTTAAGCCAGCAGCAATCTTAAAAGCACGTGGAAATATATTAGAAATAGAAAAAAATGGAGTAAAAGAACTAATAGAAACAAATAATCCATTTGATGAAATAAAAAAACTCAAAATCAATAAAACAATCGAAAAAGGATTTAGCGCAGGTTTAGTAGGTTACGTTTCCTACGAGGCAGCAGGATACTTTGAAAATATGAACTTTCCAGAGTCCAGCTATCCTGAATTCCAGTTTGGATTATTTTTAGATTCTATAGTATTTGACAGATTAA
>JAVSLW010000051.1 GCA_039666455.1 Methanobacterium sp.
TAATTTTGAACAACAATCCCAATCAAAACAATTACTCCAATAAAAGTTAAAAATCCAATAATTCCTGCAATAACTTTCCTCAAATTCATAACAATCACATCAACTTACTAATATCAGTATTAATCAACTTCAAATAAGTTTTATTCGCCCTAATAACATCAAAAGCATTAATCTTGTTTCTTCCTTCTAAAACTGCACTGCAACCAGACAAAAGCAAAATAAAAGCCTTTTCCGTGGCGGGAAAATTCCAGCCAACATTTCTTCCACCCCACTTATTGAAAGCTAAAGTAAAAAAGAGATTGGAAATATTATTATGGAGTTTTTTAGCTTTTTTATCCTGCCATTTAACCTTCCCAAGTTTTTTAAAGAATTCAACTGTGGGTTGGGGTGTTTTTTGGTTTGAATCGAAATTTTCCAATAATAACACTATCCGTGTGGCCATGGGACCATAAAAAATATTGTGCAACTCATCTGAAGTAAAATCCCTACCCAGATTAATACTGTACAAATCATAAACTACTGTATAGGTCACCATCACAAATTTGGCCGTTATTAAAGGTGCGAAAGGTATGCTTAAAGGAAATTTACTCATATTCTCAGAAGCTAACTTAATCAATTCAGATAACTCATCAAAATCTCTTGAAGTCAAACGAGGATCATTACCTCTGCCAAAAACAAACTCCTTATAAATCTTTGATTGCTGCAACGCTAATATCCCATCCACTACTTCTTTTAACCCTCCAATATCACTAAATTCTTTTAATACTTTTCCTGCAACTTCATCAGTTGGTTCTGCACTAAATAATCCCATATTAAACCACCTCACTACCATGGCCATCGAATCTTACTCTTAACCCAGTTTACAGCTGAAGATGCTGCTTTTTTAACAGTGTTAACAGCTTTATTGGCAGCTGTTTTAACTTTTTTAACTACTTTCTTGGCAGTGTTAACTGCTTTCTTGGCAACTGTTTTAACTTTTTTAACTACTTTCTTAGCAGTGCTAACTACTTTCTTGGCAACTGTTTTAACTTTTTTAACTACTTTCTTAGC
>JAVSLW010000052.1 GCA_039666455.1 Methanobacterium sp.
CTTCACGTACTTCAGTTTTGTAAAGGTCTCCAATTGGTAAAATATCTACACCTCCATCACCGTATTTTGTAAAGTATCCTACAAGCAGCTCTGTTCTGTTACCGGTTCCTGCAACTATTCGCTGCATTGAATTGGAGTGATAATATAAGAGTATCATCCTGATCCTTGCCTTCAAGTTGGCATTTGCAAGGTTACTCTTACTGCATTCAGGACACAATTTAGGAAATGGTTTTATTAAATGGTCTATATTTAAAATCTTATATTTTATGCCTAATTCTTCTGCTACTTTAACAGCGTCTTTTATATCTTCAGAGGAAGTTGTATCGCTTGGAAGCACAAGTCCAAGTATTCTATTAGCTCCAACGGATTTTGCGCATATATAGGCTACCAATGAAGAATCTACACCCCCACTTAATCCAATTACAAGTCCTTTTGAGTTTGATTCATCTAACTTATCCTTAATAAAACTGCTTATAGTTTCAACTGTTTTTTGCATATCTAAGGGGGCGATGATTCTATTTTGCATTTTAATCACACTAAGTTAAAAATGAATTTTAATTTCAATAGAGTATATTATTCATTTTTCTATAAATCTCTATATTTTTTTAATATTAAACATAAGTCCAAATAAATATATTTAGTATCCTATAATAGTTTTTAAAAGTATCTATATTATAGAGAAACATAGTAATATCTGGAGGATGAAAGGTGCCTAAAAGTATTAAGGACATTTTAATTGAAATGAAGAACATGTCAGAATTAATGGTGGATTTAGCTTATTCAGCATTGCTTTTTAACAGTAAAGATGCCGCAGAAGAAGTAAAAAAACTTGAAAACAAAATTAACAGACTTAACTATCAAATCAAAAGAGAATCTCTCCTTGCTGCAAGAACAGTAGAGGACGCAGAAAAATTAACAGCTCTTCTTGAGGTTGGTGAAGCCACAGAAACAATAGCAGGTTCAGCTAAGGACATAGCAGACCTGGTTATAAAAGGTATAAAACCACATCCTGTATTTAAAATGGCTATGGAAGAGTCGGATGAGATGATTATAAGAGTAAAAATATTTGAGGGTTCAGAATTAATTGATAAATCTCTGGGAGAACTTTTACTTGCCACTCGAACCGGGATGAGAGTTATTGCAGTAAGGAGAAATGAATCATGGGTTTATGGTCCTGATAAGAATACTGTGCTTGCAGCCGATGATACTTTAATAGCCAAAGGAAACGAAACTGGTGGATCTATGCTTGAAAAGCTTGCAAAAGGCGAAATTAAGCTTGAAGATCTTGAATATGAAGAATTTAGTGAAGATTAAATGCTTCAAGACATGTTACAGATTACTGGCTATTTTTTGCATAATATCTGGTTTAAATTAAATGTAAAAATCACTGAATTACAGGTAATAAATTGGAAAAATACTCATTTTTTAAAGAGTTATTGGTAATGTTCCCAAACATTTATAAGTGATTGGGATATATATTCTCTTGTATTATCATAAAAGGTGTTGGATAGAAAAATGGACGATGTAGATCTGGCTATACTACGTTCCTTAATTAAAAATTCAAGAATTACAATATCTCAGATGTCAAAAGAGATAAACGTACCTGATGCCACAATATCTAACAGGCTTAAAAAATTAGAAACCAATGTAATAAAGCGTTATACTATGATACCAGACTGGCAGAAGGTTGGTCTGGAGATAACTTCAATAATAATAATCCAGACAGAGTCTGAAAAACACGAATCAGTTAAAGAAGGGCTTTCAATACTTGAAGAAGTATCAGAAGTGTACAGTGTGTCAGGAGAATATGATATTCTTATTAAAGTCTGGGTTCAGAGTATTGAAGAACTCAATCAACTGATAAATGCTAAAATTCGTTCAGTTGATGGTGTCGAGGATTTAACTGAAATGATTGTAATGGAACGCGTTAAAGAAGATATTCCAACATTTTAAGGATTAAAAGATAGAAATGTCTGTAATTAAAAGCAAAAACTATCATGTTTTAAGTCTGTTTAAGCTTTACTTTAAACTGGCAGACACCATGATTTCAGGGTGGTTGTGTGAAATGGATGGAGAAAGCACTGAAGAGGACCTGGCAAAAAGTACAGCTTATTTTAAACTGGATGGTCAGAATTTCAATCATACTATCCAAAAAATCTCTAATAGCACTTTCCGTCCCTTCCTTAATATTTAATAGAATTGCATCATTTTTTAAGGAAGTATCCAGGGTTATAAGAGAAGCTTTTACAGCCTTAATTGTAGCTACTTTAGGAGGTCTTGTAGCAGGTATTTTATTAAGTAACATGACTGGACAAATAGAGGCGCTCCCAGGGCTTTTGATTCTTATACCTGGATCAATTGGTATGAGGGGAAATATTTTTGGGGCTTTAGGTTCACGTCTAAGTTCACAGCTCCATATTGGTATACTCTCTCCTGAACTTAAAAGATCAGATATTTTAAACCAGAATATTATCTCAGCTATGATTCTAACTGTTGTGATGTCTATTTTTCTTGCTTTCATGGCCAAGATATTTTCACTTATTCTTGGATTTGAAAGCATGGGAATAGTTGATTTTACAGTAATATCTGTGTTAGGGGGGATCTTTTCAGGGATACTGATGTTACCAGCAACTATTTTAATTGCACTTAAAAGCTATGAAAACGGATGGGATCCTGATAACGTCACAACACCTTTAATCACCAATGCAGGAGACCTTTTTACTCTTCCCGCAATTATTTTAGCAGTTCAAATCCTGTTATGGATAAGAAACGGGTTTTTTGAAGTGGTATTATTCCTAATATTCATTGCAATTGGAATAATAGGAGTTCTAATAGGCTTAAGAGGGGATTTACAACTTAAAAAAATTGTAAAGCAGAGCATACCCACCCTTCTTATATCCTCTATTTTTGGTACAGCAGCAGGTACAATATTAACAGACAGGTTGCATGTGGTTTTGCAAAATCCAATTATTTTAACACTGGTCCCTATGTTTTCAGCTCAAGGAGGAAGCCTTGTAAGTGTATTAGGTGCAAGGCTGTCTTCAGGACTGCACGCAGGTATTGTGGAATCATCACTTAAACCTGCAGGACAGGCACTGGTTAACTTTGGAATAATTTTCATCCTTGCTGTTATGATATATCCCACCATTGGATTTTTAGCCCATTTTGCAGGTGTTTTTATAGGAATACCATCGCCAGGAATTGAAGCAATGGTTTTAATAGGTTTCCTTGCAGGAATGATTCTTATACCTTTAATAATGATAATGGCGTTCTATTTAAGCGTTATTTCATATAAGAAAGGCTTAGATCCTGATAACATTGTCATACCGTTAGCTACAAGTATGACTGACCCGGTAGCTACCACCAGCCTTGTAATCGTAGTTCTTTTAATTTTAGGGGCTGCAGTATAAAAAATATTATCAACACTCTGATTAAACACTTTAAAATAAAACTTTAAAATAAAAAATGGAATAGAATAATTTTATTTAAGTTACAGACTCTTCGTAGAGAACTTCACCAATCTTTTTAAGCTTATCCATACCTTTAACTTCTTCAGCTTGAAGCGGTATTTGTGCTATAAGCTGCTTTCCAAACTTCTCATGGATTGTTTTAAGACGTTCTTCCTGTATTTTACGTCTTGCAGCACAGAACTCACAATCTGCTTCTTCTGGCTGGATCTGGTTTACAATAACTCCATCAGCCATCATATTATACTTTGCAAGTGCTTCCATAGCCCTTTCAGACTCATAAATTGACATTTCCTCAGGTATAACAACCATTTTGAAAGAAGTTCTTTCAGGGTCAGCTAAAACGCCTCTTGCTTCCCTGATTTTCTTTTTAGTTTCTTCCATATCCTCTAAAGCACGGTCTTCCTCTTCTTCATCACCCATAAATGGCATAATGTTTTTAAATGCCTTGGCCATGCTTCCAACCTGGCGCCTGATCTTTATCATCTTCCCTACCCATGAATCCATCATTTCAGGAAATGAAAGTAAACGTAATGTGTGCCCTGTTGGAGCAGTATCAAATACAACTATGTCATATTCATCAGTGGTCATGTACTGAAGGAATTTATCAAATGCTGCAGTTTCATCAATACCAGGAGCCATTGAAGCCATATCCATCTGATCCTGGAGTAATCCCATATCCATACCAGGATTCATAGCTTGCTGTTCCTGCATCTTTGCCTGGTAGTCCTTCATAGCCACTTCAGGGTCGATTTCCACTGCTTCAAGGTTTTCAGCTATAGGTGTTGGATTATGTCCTATGTTCCGCTCAAAAGAGTCAGATAGGGAGTGTGCAGGGTCTGTGGAAATAACAAGAGTCTTTTTACCATGCCTTGCAAACCATAATGCTGTAGCGGCAGATACAGTTGTTTTACCGACTCCTCCTTTTCCTCCAATGAATACGAATGTTGTTTTTCCTTTGTTGAATTTAAAAAGATCTTTAAATGCCATATTAATCCTCCATAATCAATACTCTAAATCAATTAAAATCAGATATCAATTATAGTTACATTTTGTTCTTTCTATATTTAACTCCACCACCCAAATAATGTTATCAAATTTGTTTCATTAAATATTATTTTTAATAGAAATTATAAGGTTTTAACTGATATAAAAATTGTATATTACCTTTGAGAGGGAGTAGAATGAAATTTTAAGCCATACTTTATACATTGACGATACAATCAATTGGGAATCTCTTAAAAATAAAGAAAAATTCAAAAAATCAAAACCTAAAAAGCCAACTTCTCCTCCAAAACCTAACAAAAATGATAGAAAATATACTCCTAAATTTGGTTTTCTTGATAGATTTTCGACGCATTTTTTTCGATAAAAAAACCTCAAAATTTTTAATTTTAAAGATCATGGAGAAATTTTTAGAGAGTGATTAAAAAAGAAGTAAAGTGAATAGGTGAACCCTTTCTTACTCGCTCCCATTCCACCTACGTGGACATCATCCTTTCAGAAGGACTTACTCACCTTGTATATATAGCTACTTCTTTATATAAAAAGTTAACTTCAATATTTTTTGTGATCCAAGAGTGCTTGTGGGAGTTAATATGAATAATAAATGATATTTTGAGAATTATGTTTTTTAGAAGTGATTTTAGTACCAAACCTGCAAAACTAAAAACCAGGGTTGAGGATTGGGATTAAAACTCATCTGTTCTTTAGGAGTCTCTTTTGGAACACTTACAATATATGCATCAAAATTTCTATCTTTATTTCCAGGAGTTCTAACATGAAACCATAAAACTCCTTCAGTATCACTTTCAAGTAAATTTGAAATTTTTCCAGTAACATTTATGGGTGTTGAACTGAATTTTTCTCCATTTCCATTATCTGCGGTTTTTTCAGGCCGATCTATTATCCAAGATGGAGAATTATCTCCTATATTTGCAGGCACTGTTAAAATATAGAAATCAGCTGTATTCAATTCACTTAGGGTTATATTAAAGTTTTGACAGGTCCATTTAGGCTTTCCAGGAGATTCATTAGAGGAATGGTCAGGATTAGGACATATGGTTTCTGAATAGTTCTTTTTGTGGGTATTATTGTAAATTACAGCTTTAACGTCCAGGGGCTCAAAAATCACTGTTCGATTTGTAACAGCAACTTCCACAGCATTTTCAGGGCTATTGTTCATTATTTCAATGGGATTTAATTCAGGATTTGCTGGATAAATCATCAGACTGGAATTAACTCCATAGGGCAAAACTTTTCCATAAATCAGGGAGTTGTAATTATTCTTCAGTGCGCTGATTTTTTTTACAGAAAGCGTGTTTGGAATGACTTTGCCTGTTTCAGGATCAATCAATGCAAGCCCCGGTGTTGTAAGATTATTATTTCCACATTCCCAGTTATCAGGTGATCCAGGGGTTTTTATGAGCATGTCTGCAGCGTCAGTGGTCACCCTTTCCAGTGAAAACCTTGCCGAGTAATCAGTGGCTTTATAGCTTGCCATATCAATTGCATCTGCTGAAATGCCAAGAATAAGTGTTATTATGACCAGCGCCAGCATCACATCCAGTGTGAAAGCCTGACCCTGCTTATCCAAAATAAAGCCTTTTTTATTCATTAAACCACCATTAGCCTGTATGATTTGCTATCCCGTATTTGGAGCGGTGCCCATTGTCCAGATATAATTTACAGAAATCAGTACTGTTAAAATAGTATATAAGTTCAAATCCGTTGTAAATAGTATTGTTAAATATTACGTGATCGATTGAGCAGGGAGCATAGTCTAACGTGTCGTTGGTTGATACAGAGGGTATTATGAATGTTTCCATTCCATAATGTGAACATGTAGCCTTACCTTCTAATCTGCATAAAAAACAGGCTCCATCACTGCTTTCATGGAAATATCCGTTATCAATGCAATTTTTGAGATTAATTAGATTATTTGATTGGCCATGAGTTTTGTAGGAGTCATAGGGACATTTTTTGATGATAAGGGGAGATGTTGCATTTAAATAAACTTCTGCGTTGGTCATATTTTTGCTTTTAAGGTAATTTACAAGGCTTGAGCCGTAAATAATTCTGTTACTTGTATTGTTAACACCACCGAAATTTTTACACTGTATAAACGGAAGAGGGTCAGGAATTGGATAATTAGGGTCTATAATTGAAATATTCTGGCTTAAATTTTCTCTATGAGATATATTGCCCTTAACTATGCAAATTGTTGAATTTATTTCTACTTTAAAAGGATCTTTGGCTGTATTTATAGATAATATATTGCACGTGGTGTTAATTCCTTCGTTATGATAGTTTTTAGTTAAATTGTCTATTTTTTCTTGCAAACTATCCTTTACAGTCATTCTGCTATTTTGTAATGGATCACCGCTTACTATTACATTATTTGCAGTTTTTTGCAGCACATTCACTGCTATTAATGGTAAATTTTCATCTATATCTCTTGAAGTTGAAAATACAACGTCAGATTGAACCAGTAATCCCTGTGATTGGCTTCCTGTGTGGGCCATATCTGCAAAAACTACTACCAGATAAATTGCAGGGATTATTAGAAGAAAAGAAAGTCCGCTGATCACATAGCCTTTTTGATCCATTTATATCTCCTTATATCCATAATGGTCTTATATTTGCTACTTTTATTATAAAATAGAGGTTGTATATAAATTAATTGTTATGTTATGACTAAATATCACTTATAATCATGCTATTTTAGTATTAACTCTTTATTTTAATAAAAAAAGTAATTTTAAAGAACAAACAATCTTAAACATGATTGTTCTTATTTGATTTTTAAAAATAAGATTATCTTCGAATTTTAATTTGATTGGATGAAAAAATATAATTATAATCATATAAATATTATTAATGGTGATATTATGCTTTCCAAAATACCTATAGATATTAATAAAATAAAACAGGAAGATCTGGACCGGGAAATTCTACGTGTATCTATAATAGCTGAATTAGATGCTGTAAACCTTTATGAAGAAATGGCAAACATGACAGACAACGCTGATCTAAAAGCGATTCTTTTAGATATAGCCCGGGAAGAAAAAACTCATGTAGGAGAATTTCAGACCATGCTACTCATGTTAGACCCCGAACAGGTGGAAGAATTGGAAAAAGGTAGGGAAGAAGTAGAAGAACTAACTGGAAAGAAATAAAGAAAGAAATTTTAAAAGTGTATTAAATAGCTTGAAATAATTATAAAATACTATTTCGAGCTTAAATTTTCTATTTGTTGCTAACTTATTAATTTTTGCACTAAATTAAGAATTTAGAGGGAAAATGGTTACAATTACGCCAGATCAGGTTTTTATCTATGTAATAATAGGATATACAGCAATATTGGCGATTATAATTTATTTTACTCGAGCTACACTTCGTAGAATAGCTGGAGCATTGGTAGGGGGTCTGGGCACCGCTTTTACAATGGGAATTTTAATAGATACAATAGGGGTTTCATTAGGATTAGGGTATTATCCGGGTTCCACTGACTAAATAATCTTATTTTTTAACAAAATTCCTGAGCACTCCAATCCCTTCAATCTCAACTTCAACAGTATCTCCAATGTTCATCGGTCCAACACCTGGAGGAGTTCCCGTCGCTATTACATCACCAGGTTTAAGAGTCATTATGTTTGATATAAATTCAACAAGTTCATAAACATTGAATATCATATTTTTTGTATTTGATTTTTGTTTTATTTCTCCATTGAGTTTGAGTGATATGTTCTGATTCGTTGGATCTAAATCAGTTTCAATACAGGGTCCAATTGGGCAGAATGTGTCAAAACTCTTTGCTCGTGTCCACTGGCCGTCTTTTTGTTGTAAATCTCTTGCTGTTACATCATTTAAAGCAGTATATCCTCCTATAAAATCTGCGGCATCTCCTGATTTTACATTTTTTGCTTCTTTAGAAATAATGGCGCCAAGTTCGGCTTCAAAATCAACATGACTACTTGTATTTGGATAAATTATGTCATTTAAATGGCCAATTACAGATGTTGGAGGTTTTATAAAGATTATGGGTTCATCTGGAAGTTCCATGTTGAGTTCTGTGGCGTGATCTCTGTAATTTAAGCCTACGCACACCACTTTTGAAGGCGAAACTGGAGGTTTTACTTTAATATCCTCTAAAAGGTAAACATGGCTTTTTTTAAATTTTTGGATAGAAGATGAGTTAATTGCTTTAAGGATCGAACATGACAGTTCTATTATGTTTTTATCTTCTAATAATCCAGTTTTTTCTTTTCCATCAGCTATAAATTGTATAACTTTCATAATCACTATTTCCTGGAATTTCAAAGTTTATAAATTTTAGATAATTCTTTCAATGGGGACAACCAGTATATCTCTTGCACCTACTTTTTTAAGCTTGTTTACAATATTAAACACTTCATGCTCATCCACAACTGCATGAACTGCCACGATGTCTTCATCTGATAAGACCTGAGAGACTGTGGGTCCTGTAAGTCCGGGCATTGCTTTTTTAACATCTTCCAGAAATTCCTTGTCCACGTTCATCATCACCAGCTTTTTGCCCTCTGCATCAAGAACTCCCCGGATACCGGTTCTTACAGCTTCAATCTTCTCATTTTTCTCTTTAAAACTGTTTTTATTTGCAATTAGCTTTATAGAACTTTTTAAAATGGTATCTATGATTTTAAGGTGGTTCATTTTTAAGGTGGTGCCAGTGCTTGTAAGGTCAGTGATTATGTCTGCAACACCGATAAATGGTGCAATTTCAGTTGATCCGCTTAATTCAACTATTTTAACATCCAATCCTTTGTCTTTAAAGTATTTTTCTGTTAAATGAGGGAATTCTGTAGCTACAACTGCTCCGTGGTCGATATCTAAAATATTGTATATTCTGGAATCTTCAGGGACAGCTAAAACCAGTTTTGCCCTTCCAAAGTTAAGATCTTCTAATATTTCAACATCTGCATCCTTTTCTTCAATCAGGTCAAGGCCGGTCATTCCAAGATCCGCTGCCCCATCAGCAACAAATTCAGGGATATCTGCAGCCCTTGTAAACATCACACTTATTTCTTCATCCAGAGTCTTTGAAAAAAGCTTTCTATTTGCCGTATCTTTAATACCTATCCCTGCTTTTTCTAAAAGCTTAACTGCAGGGTCACTTATCCTTCCTTTGGAGGGAAGGGCAATTTTAAGTTGCATTTAAATCCTCCTGAGGTTCAAGTTAATTTTGATTTATGAAATGATGAATGCACTATTAGTTAATTAGGAGGGTTAGATATTTATGTACTTCTATGGATTAGAAAGTGATCAGGAGGTAATGTTAGAAGTTAAAGATTTTATAAGCAAACCAAAAATATCTTTAAGTTCATGTGCTATATTTAAGCATAGATGTGGTCCTATGGAGACAAGAAGCATTTTAATTGATAACGTCACAATTTTAGGTAGTGCTATAAAAAAAGGCTCTGTTGTGGTGGAAAATGATAAAATCATTGAAATAACAGATAAAACTGGTATTTATAAGGCAGATGAAGTTATTAATGGTGAAAAGAAGGTTTTAATGCCTGGACTTGTAAATACACATACTCACCTATCTATGAGTCTTCTGCGGGGACTTGCAGATGATTTACCTCTTGACGCATGGTTAAATGATCATATCTGGCCAGTTGAGGCCAGTTTAAAAGGAGAATACTGCTATGCAGGAGCTCTGCTTGCCTGTATTGAGATGATAAAGTCTGGAACCACCACATTTAACGATATGTACTTTTTTATGGACGATGTGGCAAAGGCAGTTGATAAAGCTGGTTTAAGGGGAATGCTCTCTCATGGAATGATTGATCTGGGCGATGAAGAGAAGCGAAGGACTGAATTTAAGGAAACACTGCGAATAATTGAAAAATGCCACGACACTGCAGATGGCAGAATTAAGGCTGCATTTGGGCCGCATGCACCATACACATGTTCTGAAGAACTTTTAAGAGGGGTTAGAGAAAAAGCAGATAAAATGGGTCTTAAAATTCATATACATGTCAGTGAAACGGAATTTGAAGTTCAGCAGGTCACTGAAGCTCATGGATCAAGGCCTTTTGAATACCTGGATGAAATAGGGTTTTTAGGTGATGATGTGATAGCAGCTCATGCAGTCTGGCTTTCAGATAAAGAAATAGAAGTTATTAAAAATAATGAAGTTAATTTATCTCATAATCCTGCAAGTAATATGAAATTAGCGTCAGGGATATCTCCTGTTTCTAAATTAATTGATGTTGGTGTGAATGTGTCGCTTGGAACTGATGGTGCGGCATCAAATAACAATATGGACATGATTGAAGAGATGAAAATTGCAGCACTGCTTCAAAAAATTGATACTATGGATTCAACAGTACTTCCAGCTCAAAAAGTCTTTGAAATGGCCACAACATGTGGTGCAAAAGCATTAGGGCTTCAAGATGAGATAGGAACAATAGAAACTGGAAAAAAAGCAGATATGATTATTTTAGATATGAATACTGCTCATTTATCTCCATTCAGGCACCCGGTGTCGCATCTTGTGTATGCAGCTAACGGCAGCGACGTTGATACGGTGATATGTAATGGAGAAATATTAATGCAAAACAGGGAACTAAAAGTACTGGATGAAGCTTCAGTAATTAAATTAGCTGAAAAAGCAGTAGAAGAACTCTTATCAAAAAGTTAAAGCAGTAAATTGATTAATATGGATAAATTAGTCTTATTTGATATAGATAGAACGTTAATTGACAGGTCCGGGTGCCATCATAATGCATTCTCCTATGCATTTAAAAAGGTGTACAGAGTAGATGCAGATATAAGAATTATTAATTATGGGGGAATGACCGATCCAGCTATTGCAATCGAGGTTTTAAAGAAAACAGGGCTAAAAAAAGATATTATTTATTCCAAGCTTCCCGAATGTATGGATACGATTGTAGACTACTTCCTGAAGAATCTGAAAAGGGACAGGATTCATATCTTACCTGGCGTGAATGATTTACTGGAATTATTAGATGCTAATGGAATTTTACTGGGTTTAGTCACCGGAAATTTAGAGCCCATTGCATGGGGGAAGCTTGAATCTATCCATATTAACCATTATTTTAAGTTCGGGGGTTTTGGAAGCGATAGCATAAATAGGACTGAACTGGTTAAAGCTGCCATTAAAAAAGCTCAAAGTAGCTATAATTTTAATGGAACAACATTTGTAATTGGAGACACACCCAGAGACATAAAAGCAGGATTTGAAGCAGATGCTAAGACAATTGCTGTTGCAACAGGTACCTATTCAATGGATGAACTTAAAGAATACAATCCTGATTTTCTTTTTGATGATTTGAGGAAGACAAAAAGTGTTTTGAATGTTGTAATGAAGTGAACAGTGTCTTGACAACTTAGTTATGGTATATTTTGTCGCATGCTTTGACCAGAGAATTATTTAGGATATGTTTCCGGGGTCTCAAAATCTAGAAGATTTGGAAGATCATCAAAAACAACGTCCAGTCCACACATACTGGGCACATAATTGGCAGCTTTAGCTGAATCAACCCCAATAACCTGAAATCCAAGCTCTTCTATCGGGGCCACTACCATGCAGGTGTCGCATACCATTTTTCCACCGGCTTTTTCTATTATGTCTGTGTAACCCATTCTATCAGCTGCAGCTTTTGTGGAAATGGATGTGCACACCCATAACTCATTTTTAAGCTGTTTTCCAGCTATCTTTTCTGCAATGCTCTTAATTTCTTCAATGGATGCATGTGGACAACCTAAACATATTAAATCAGGTTTTCTGCTCGTTGTTGAAAGTTTTTCCCTGATTTCATCTATTTCTGTTCTATCAACACTTATTTTTTCTAAATCAGTGCTTTCAAGTCCTTCAAGGGCAAATTCATATTCTGGAGTTAAATTTTCAACATGATAAAGTGCCACAGCGCCGGATGATGCAAGTGCAGCTCCTAAACCTTTAAGATCATCAGTTTTGGAAGTGTTTTTAAATCTAAAATAAGGCACACCATCACCCACTGCTTTCCCAACTAAATAACCAGTAGCACCGTAATCTACTCCTTTAATTTCATCTTCAACTTCCACGATCAAACTGGCTTTTCGCTCTTCATCGAGATGATAACCGTATTCTGGAGTTTTCCCACAGATTGCAGCTGAAAGCGCACCAGGACCACCTTCTCTGTTTGTTCTGGCACCTATAACTGAATTTACATATGCTACAGCAGATGATTCAGACCATGCAACATGGTCTCCTTTTACTGGAACGTTTCCAACAAGATAGGGGGTACAGGTACAGGTGGTGGTTATATCCATTTTTCTGTAGGCTTCAATTATTTTTAATTGCCTTTTGGTGAATTCTTCTGAAAATCCAAGCTCTTTCCATCTTTCAAGATCTACACCTGCAGGGTTCAGGGTTGATGGAACCATGATCCGGGCATCTTTAGCCATGTCTTCTAAAAATTCAAGGCCTGCATCGCCTATTGTTTTGTAGGAAACTCCTGATATCTGGGCAGATGTTATGTTAACCAGTCTTTCAGCATTATAAATATCTCCTAATGCTACCAGTATTTCCATACTTTTTTGGGCTGAAGGCCCGTATTCGCCTTCTAACATTTTTTCTTCTTGAGGTGTTAGGTACATGTGATCACTTTATCTGGGTTCCCACAATTTCATCCACAATATCTATAAAATTATCCATATCTTTAAAGGGCACTACAGCACCTGCAGCAATTGTATGGCCGCCGCCTGTTCCATTAAAACTTTTTGCAGCTTCACCAAGCGCATAACTAAGATCCACACCCTTTTTAATCATGGGCATGGTAGTTCTTCCAGATATTTTTATTATATCATGCATCCGGGATATGGCTATAACCGGTTTATTTGGGTCTAAAATTTCAAGTTCAAGTCCAATACTTGATATTGTACCTACCAGGCGCTTTTTCTCCTTATCTTCAGTGTAAATGTATTGTATATTATCTAATTGAACTGAACCTTCCTTATTAATCCATTCTATTCCTTTAATCAGATTGTCCCTGTATTTTTGGTCTAATTTAATACCTTCTTTTAGTGCTTCTTCTCTTTCACCTATACAGATGCTGACGCCTGTGCCATACTTTTTATTTTTACCGCAGGCATCAAGAATTCTGGAATAATCTTCGATATTTCTTAATTGGGGTGTTTCACGTGGCACACTGTATATTTTGCCAAATATTCGGGGATTAATTTTTGTAAGCTCTTCTTTAAGAAGATCTTTCTCTTCATCTGATAGATCATCAAATTTAATTCCATAGGATAATCCGTGTTCTAAGAGGAATGCTCTGGCTCCTTCAGGGTCTCCTGAAATGCCTTTTAGGGCGGGGCTAAAGCTATATGCCAGTGCCTTGTATACGGGTTCTTCCTTTTTATATGTTATTTTAAGGCCTTCATGTTCTTCTATGATCCCTGCTTGCATCCCCTCGTTAAGAATCATTCTGTTAACTCCCTGTATTTCATCGCTGCACTGCATATCTCCAAAGGCGCCTACAAGCGCAAGTCCTGAAAGATCAGCGTTTTCCATTCCTCTTACTGATATGTAAGAAATTCCTGAAGCACTTACATCGCGAGTTCCATCCATTCCAAATAGATGAGGGTTAACATGAATTAAATTTTGAAGGCCGTCGTCATCATAATCAGGTATCTGATGATGGTCACATATAACAGCATCCCCTTTAAGCTTGCTAATTAAATCAGGGTATGCACTCCCCATATCAAGGAAAACAAATATTTTATATTTTTCTGCCCTTAATTTTTGAATAAATTCCTCTGAAGCACGTGGAATTATTGTGACGTGGAACTTACCTCCCTGTCTGGATATTGCATTGCACATTACTCCAGCGGCGGATAATCCATCAGAATCATTGTGAGAGATAACTCTCACAATATGTCTCTTATTTATATGCTCTTTTATAAGGGAGCATGCCTCATCAGCCCTATTTAACAAGGAGCGCTGCGCTTCTTGGGTCATATCTCCATCCTTCAGGAAGTACACCTTCTCTTACATAGTATTTAACCAATCTTCTTATTTTAGATTCGATGATTCTTAAGCCTCTTCTTGTGTGAAGGTCTTTTGGATTTTCTTCCAGGTGGTCCCTTATGTTAACAGCCCTTCTTATGAGGTTCATGAGATCTTCAGGGTATTTAAGTTTCTGACCGTGATCTTCAAGTATTCTGGTTATTTTTTTACCTGTTATGAGTTTTACATCTGGAATTCCGTACTGGTCTCTTAGAACTATTCCTATCATGCTTGTGGAGTTTCCTTCTTTTTTTAATTTTAAAATTAGTTCTTCAATTTCTTCATTTGAATATTCAATCCATTCAGGCTTAACTGCCATAAAATCACCTCTAAATTATTTTTCTATTAGGACTAATCACCATCTGCATTCTCAGTTAACCAGGATGCAAATTTCTCCAGTGATTTACGTCTGTGAGAAAATTCATTTTTTTCACTTCTTATAAGCTCTCCAAAGGTTTTATTAAATCCTTCTGGAATAAAAAGCGGGTCATAGGCAAATCCATAACTTCCTCGCTCTTTGTATGATATATGTCCCTTAACAGTGCCTAAAAAAATCTCGGGCTCGGATTTGGGAGTGCAGTACCCAACAACCGACCTGAACTCGGCGTATCTGTCTTCAACATCTTTCATGAGCTTTAAAATACCATAATTGCCTAAAGTTTCCTGCACATAGGATGAATAAGTTCCTGGAAACCATTTCAGGGCTTTAATAAAAAGACCAGCATCTTCTACTATTACAGGTCTTTTTAACTTGTTTGCAGCATATTTTGCGCCGTATCTGGCAACATCTTCAAGGTCTCCCTGTATTTCAGGGTATCCTAGATCTGTATGCTCAAGTGAAATGCCAAATTTTTCAAAAATTCCTCTGGCTTCTTTTACTTTGTGTTCATTCCCTGTTATAAAGTTTATCTTTACCATGCTATTTCCTTGAAAATTTATAATCAGTAGATCGTAAAGTGAATTTATATTTATTGTGCAGGGTGTAATATTTTGTTATGATCCAAAAACACCTGCGTGATAAGTTAGCAAATGATGATGTATTAAATTCCTCGAAAATCGGAGATTTTCAGCAGTTTCGCAAAAAACTGGATCGAAACGTACTTGAACCCAAAGTCAAAAACATTATGCACTTAACTATATTTTGATATATAGGTTTTAATAGATTTCATGGCCTTAAAATATAATGGAGTTATTTAATATTGTTTTTTCATTTTTATATAAATTTCGGTGTTTGTGGTAACAAAATAAAGTGTTATTAAGTGCTTATTTACCGAAAAAAGTTTATATAATGCCTTTTAAGATTAAAATCACGAATCTGAAAGGAGCGTGATAAAATGAAAGGAATACT
>JAVSLW010000053.1 GCA_039666455.1 Methanobacterium sp.
ATCCCAGTCCATCCAGACTCCAAGCTTTTTAAACTGTTTGGTCATAACAGCCTTGTTTTCAATTGCAAATTCCCTGCATTTTTCTACAAAGTTTGCAATACCTATTTCAGTTTCAATCTGTTTTTTACTTTTTAATCCAAGCAAGCCTTCTACCTTATGCTCAATTGGAAGTCCATGAGTATCCCATCCTGCCTGCCTTCGAAGATGAAAGTTAGACATGCTTTTAAAACGTAAAAAAGTATCTTTTATTGCTTTGTTCCATGCAGTCCCCAGGTGCATTCTTCCACTGCAGTAGGGAGGACCATCTAAAAATGAAAATTTGGGACTATTTTCCCTTAATTTGTTTGTCTTACTGTATATATCGTTATCTTCCCAGAATTTCTGGATACCTTCTTCAGTTATCTTTGCATTGTATGAACGTGGAGCCTCTTTTATCGGCATTTATATTCTCCTGTTATTTTAATATAATTAGATGTAAAAAGCTATTTAGCAGAATCTAATTTTTTACAGTGAATCCCTCAAAAATCTTTCTGGATTTCGAACTATTGACAACTTCTCTTACTGTAACTTTATTCTTGAAATAATATCTGACCCGCAGATATTTAAAAGTTAATGCAAAATAATGTTACCTGCAAATAGAAAAAGATATAAATACCTTCCACACAATTAATTATTGCATCCCCTATAACAACGATACTTATTTTTTTACTGATAGTATCGCCTCCGAAGGGGATGCTACACCTACACTTCAATCTTTTTAGAAAAAAGACCATCAAAAATATGTTAAAATCCAGCAGTCATTGCAGATTGATCAAAAACTATAAATAAATTTATAACTGAATAATTGCATATTTCAGGAATTTCCGGGCACTGATTTTTAAAAATAATTTTTATCAAACACAAATTTGGGCGTCCCTTAGCCACCCTCTTGTTTGAACTCTCATAGGGGCGCCCAAATTTTAAACCATAAAAAAAAATGGATTTAATTACTTATTTTCTAAATTAAGAGGACATTTCGAATGTCTGGAATGTATCAGAATGTTTTGAGTTTACCAGCTACGAGAAGGTCGGTAATGCTTGTTATGTCCTCAAGCCATGAGTCAATTATCTGTTCTACCTGTTTATTTACTGATTCAATTCTGTATCCATCTTCCATGATTAATTGAGCACTTGCAGCTTTGGGATTATCTATTGGCTTTCCTATCTGGCTTAAAAGCATTATTTGAACTTCTTTTACTCCTTCAACATTTTCACTTATGTCACTTGCAATTTTAGTTGAGAGAAGATTGTATATTTTACCTACATGGTTTATTGGATTCTTTCCAGATGTTGCTTCCATGGACATTGGCCTGTTTGGTGTTATTAAACCATTTGCACGGTTTCCACGACCTGTTGATCCATCGTCTCCCATTTCTGCAGAGGTACCGGTTACAGTAAGATAATACCCTTCTTCTGTTTTGCAGGCATGGTTATCTGCAGTGTTAATGAACACTTCAACATTTCTTTCAGTTTTATCCTGTGCTAATTTTGTTATTATTTCATTTAGCTCTTCTTTTAAGTTTATATAAGTATCAGGACCATCAATGTATCTGGATATCATTGCAGTAGCTACGGTGAGGATAAGACTGTCATCTTCTCTAAGCCCCATGACCTTTATGTCTTCACCCACTGCAGGATATTTCTTTTTAAAATCCCTGGAGTTCAGCAGATTTTCTGTAGCAAGAACAATGTTTTCTGTCTCTGAAAATGGAGCGTAACCTACTCCAAATGATGTATCGTTTGAAGAGGGTACTTCCCCCTTTCTTTTAAACACATCTGTTAAATCACCAGAACCATGCCCAATCTTACATTCCACCACGGTGGATGTCTCAACATCGAGATTTATAATATTTTCCTTTAAATATTCTTTAGCAGCACTGATTGCTATTCTATCCAGACCCATTTTTTTAATTTCAAGCTTCCCATCTTTTTCTTCATGAACTTCAGAAATCCCCCTTCCTGTAAGAAGGATATCCATAGGTTTCATTACTTCTCCTCCACCAAATTCTGGTGCGGATTCTCCGGCTGTAAGCTGCACTTCATCAGTGTTGTGGTGCATTATTTCCCCGAATCTTTCAAGATAGGCATTGCATAAAGCTCTGCTTACAGATTCTGCTATTCCGTCACTGATACTGTCTGGATGGCCAATCCCTTTTCTTTCTACTATTTCTATTTCCTTTTCTTCAACTGGTTTTTGAATGAGCTTTTCAACAAAAATATTTTTTTTCATCATAAAAAATCTCCAATTTTGAATCTTATAGATCATAAAACATAAAGTTAACCAATTACTGTTGATCCATTTTTTTGTTATTTTTAAAGACATTTAAATGTATTTGCATATTTAATATGTGATAAAGTAAATAAATCAAAAAACAATGAAGAAATAGACATGGACTTCATAATATTTGAATTAATTTAATATAATCTTTCTTAGGGAATGGTCATGATTGTAACAGTAGTAAATGTTTCCAAGGGTACAGAAATGGGGGAAAGCGAAGTTGCAGACACCTTTTTTTCCAGGTTAAGGGGTGTAATGTTTAAAAGCAAGTTGGAAAGAGGCCTTATTTTAAAACTCCCAAATACAAGAAGCAGGAGAGGTTCTGCAATTCATATGTTCTTTGTAAGGTTTCCACTGGACGTTATTTTTGCAGATTCCGATAAAAGAGTGGTGGACACAGTTACAATTGACCCATGGAAGACCTATACTCCTAAAAAATCTGCAATGTACATTATAGAAATGGAAAAAGGCACAATTCAGGCGTCGGAAACCGAAATTGGGGATAAAGTGGATTTTACATGCAAAAGAGCTTAAAATACCAAAAAGTTAAATAATAAATTTATTATTTTTCATTTATTGAGTTTAAAGCCATTTGGGCAACTTTTCTTACGACCGGATTTTCATCCTTTGATGCTTTTTCAAGTGGTTTTATTGCCCGTTCATCCCCAACTCCAGAAAGGCCTATTGCTGCTGCATATCTAACGCTTGCCTTTTCATCTTCCAGTAATTCAATTAATGGATCAATAGATTTAGGATCTTCATACATAGCTAATGAAAGAGCAGCAACTTCTCTAACATGACAATCTTCATCACTTAATGCTTTGATTAATGGATTAACAGCTCTTGGATCTCTTAATTCTGCAAGAAGTTCTGCAGCATCTTCTCTTCTTCTCCAGTCTTCATTTTCAAGTTCTTTTATTAAATTATCCAGATTTCTTCGTTCTGATTCAACCATATACTTCCTCCTTCTAATATAATTTGTTGCCCAGAGTTTAAATAATTTATTCATTTTTCAGTTATTTGAAAAAAGGTTCTAAAGTATCTTTAAAGATTTTTAAGCTCTGAAGGACTCCTTAAAACTTTTAAACCTTCAAATCCATAGAGTTTTTTAGTATTTTCAATGTCAACATCTCTCATATGAATGGTGATTATTTTTCCAGCGGAAATTGCCGAAAACGGACAGGATACTGCACATGCACCGCATCCAATGCATTTAAGAAGGTCTATTTCTATTCCAGGTGTTATGGCATCCCCAGGACATGCTGCTGCAGCCTTACATACTTCACATTGCCGACACAAATCCAATTCAAGTTTTGAAGGTAGCACAGTTTCTAAATCGCCTGATTCAAGGTCAACAGGAACTATAAGTGTTTTTACTCTCCCTTTACCTGCCTGGGCAACTGCATTTGTAATCAATGTATCTGCAATACCATTTACAATTTTACCGATTGTGTTTGAAGTTGCAGGAGAAACAATTAGAAGATCGTATTTTCCCAGTGAAAATCGTCCGGTTATAGGGTAGCTGAATTTTTGATCCTTTTCTTGAACTAATTCATTGTAATATCCGCCAGTTATTCTTTCAACTCTCTTAAAAAGTCCATACATTTTAAGTACTTCGCATCCGGCGGATGAAAGTAAAACAGTTACATCATGACTATTTGTTAACTTTTCCAATAGTTCTACACTCTCTAAAAGTAGATGTCCTGCTCCTGTAATTCCAAAACATATTTTCATTTCATATCTCCTTAGAAACTTTAAAATAAACTCTTTTATTTTATGAAACGAATAAGTAAAAGGAATTAAGTGAACCTCTTAAAATTCAATGTATTTATATGCTTCATCTTCTTCAAATGCATAATGAACCTTTGTGTACTGACTCATGAACTCTGTTACTTCATCTTTAACATTTTTACGGTCCATAGCTACCATTTTTATGAATTCAGCAACTTCGGCCATTTGGGCTTCCTTCAATCCGCGCCTTGTAATTTCTTGAGTCCCCACTCTTATTCCTGAAGGATCGTCAGTCCGGTTACGGTCATCCCATGGAAGAAGGTTTTTATTTAAGATGATGTTATTTGCTTCCATGTCTTTTGCCATTTTAGCGGCGCTGTATATCTTTTTAACATCCATGGCAACCTGGTGAGATTCTGTAAAACCCTGATCTTCACATAGAACATCAAATCCAAGTTCATAAAGGCTTTGAGCAAGGGCTTTGGCGTTTTTAATGATTTGACCAGCGTAGTCACGGCCGAATTCAAGCATTTCTGCAAGACTTATTCCAAGTGCAGCAACATGGTGAAGATGATGGTTGCTTACAACACCGGGAAACACTGCTTCATCAACTGCATCCTTCAATTCTTCCCTACAGAGGATCATACCACCTTGAGGTCCGGGGAATGTTTTATGAGTGCTTCCAACAAGTAAATCAGCGCCTTCTTTAAGTGGGTCCTGGAACTTGCCACCGGCTATAAGGCCAAGAACATGTGCTCCATCATACATGACTTTTGCACCCACTTCATCAGCTGCTTCTCTTGCATCTTCCACAGGATGTGGAAACAGGAATAAACTTCCGCCAAGGAGAACAATTTTAGGCCTGTTTTTTATAATCTGGCGTTTCATGGTGTCAGCGTCAACATTCATTTTTTTATTATCAAAAGGATGAGAAAGTATTCTTAAGCCCCTTATTCCAGCTGCACTAACTTCTGCATGGCTTATATGGCCTCCAACAGGTACGTTTAAGGCCATAAGAAGATCATCTGGTTTTGTGAAAGCAAAAAATGATGCTAAATTTGCAACAACACCTGAATTTGGCTGTACGTTTGCATGTTCAGCATTGAATAACTTTTTGGAAAGATCTATGGCCATATTTTCGATTTCATCGATATATTCACATCCCTCGTAGAGTCTTTCGCACGGCAGGCCTTCTGCATATCTGTGGGATAGATCAGATGACAGCGCTTCTCTTACGGCGGTGCTTGTGATATTTTCGCTTGCAATCAGATTTATACTGTTTTCCATCCATTTATGATGTTTCTTGTTTAATTCTTTGATTTTCAAAGCATATTTTTCATTTTCAAACATTAGTTGTCCTCCAGATAAAAAGTAACATGGATAAAATATGTAGATATGTATAAAATGTTCACTTTAATATGAACAATTCATTTATACACTTCAATAATATTTTTCTTATAGTTCTGTATTCATTACTCCTGGAATTTTTTATAATTATAACTACATGATTATACATAATATTTCTAATTGGTTTTATAAAGATAAGCCTTAATAACATATTACTTATTTAATGTTTTTTTATTTACTAATTAAGTTCATGTCCATTCCAAATATAGAATCTTTTTTTTTGATCGAACGGCTTTGTAGAAATTCTATAATGCGATGGGATCGCTTATTTGAGCATTGCAAATAAAAAAAATAAATCATGCAATCTTTATGCCCTCCTTCAAAACATTTTTATGAATGGATTTTTTGCCTTTAAATCTTGTGGAAGAAGCACTTTCACTGAAATATAATCTTCTGTATCCAGAAGCACGTCAAAAGCCAGCCCTGTCATCTTTCTCCATCTTTCTCCTTCATCACCGTTCCATATAACCAAAATATCAATATCAGAATCTTCACGGGCTTCGCCTCGAGCAACAGATCCAAATAATACAATGTTTTTTATATGATCACGGTATTTGTGGAGAGCTCTTTCTACAAATTCATCCACAGCTTTTTTTGTATCTTTTTTTGTATGAGGTTCAGAATAAAGCTATTCATAATTAACCATCAGAAGATAAATAAAACTTCAATTCAATTTTTTACACTATTTTCAACAATTTTAATTTCTTCGTCAGTCAAATCATACAGTTCATAAACCAGCTTGTCAATCTGTTTATCTGTCGCGTCTATCTGACGCTTTAACATCTTCTTTTCATTCGGCGTTTTTGCAGCGTCAAGATTTTTGTGCAACTGGAGCATTTGTTCGACTAATTTGACCATTTTATCGTGAAGTGCAACATCATCAGGATTTTGGAAGTCAATGGTGCGGATTGGTAATGAACCCATAATTTTAGTTTTAACTTCAAAAAAGCCACCCCCTTTAGGTGGTGCGACTATACGATGCAAATATGTTAATAAAGAAGAATTTAAAAGGCCTAATATGTATTCAATGCTTTCTACTACATTTTCACGTAAAATTAAGGATTTCAGTTTATTGTTAATAAATAAATATTTTTTAGATAGAGTAAATTCACCTTTAGATGATATTTCTGGACCTATAATCTTAGGAGACATATATAGAATTGGATCCCTAGGACACCATAATTCATACCACTTTTTACCAGATTTATCAAAATAAGCTCTTCCTTTAAGTAATTTTCTTGAATCAACAAGATATTTCCAAGTATTTGGTGATATTTGTTTTAATATATTTTCATCACAAACAGTTCCGTTGGATAGATTGTAGGGATAAATAACTACATGATTAAGTTTTTCATTTGAGATAGAATCGTATCTATGTATATCTTTACCTTTAGCTAAAGGATAAGTAGGTGGACTTTCTAAATTTAGTTTTTGAGATTCTTCTTTCTTCACAAAGAATACTTGATCTTTTCCGCTATGAATGCCTTCGCTTCCGTACATAAGTAAATCACTAAGCTTAGAAAAGGAATTAAATAATCTTTTAAAAAGTTTAAATTCTATTTTATTTAAAAAATACCATTCATCATCTGTATTAAAAATAAATGAAGGAGCTATAAAATTACTTATTGTCTCAACTTCTTCTCCTTTTAGACATTTATCCAAATCTGAAAGAGGAATTCCACTTTTATCACATCTTAATATATTAATGTCCTTTTGTTTTGTTGATTTATTAATTATAAATATTCCCACATAGTTCATGGCCTTTTTAAAAACTTGATTAGTTCCAAAATCTACAACATGCTGGATTGACCCAAGCTTTTTGATTGTAGTACGAAGTCCTTGACCATAATCCCTCCTAGTAAACATAGATGGCATAATATATCCTAATAATCCGTAATTTGAGATTAGATTTAAGCCTTGTTCTACAAATGGAATATATAAATCAAAGCGTCGAGTAGCTGAAGAATATTTGTTTGAAAGAGCCTTTTTTATGCCATTTCCTAATACTTTGACATCTACATATGGAGGATTCCCAATCACAGCGTCAAAACCACCATTTGCCATAATATCGCTAAATTCATCTTCCCAATCAAAAGCATTTATTTTTACAATTTTTTCGTCGCTTAAAGTCAGATCAGAGTCGTAAATTTCAGACGAAATCAAAGAATTACCGCATTTTATATTACTTTCAAGGTCTGGCAGTGCCCTTTCTCTAAAAAGCTTCTGTTGGGCCTCAATAACATCTTTATTTTCCCCTTCAAGCACTTTAAGCAATAAACTTAACTTAGTAACTTCTACAGCTTGAGGATCAATATCAACGCCATAAATATTATTTAAAAGAATTTTCTTTTTCTCCTGTATTGTAAGGAACCATTCGCCACCTTTTCCCTGATAAATCTTATCTTTCAAACGTTTTTTATCGTTTAAATTGGTATAATAATCCAGATGCCACTTTAAAAGATAAGTGTAAGCTCCAAGCAGGAACGAACCAGAACCACAAGCAGGGTCAAGAATTTTCAATTCTGAAACTTTATTTGGTGTTTTACCCTTGCAGAGTTTCCCGACAGTATTTTCAACAATGTAATCAACGATAAATTGAGGAGTGTAATAAACACCGCCAGCTTTTTTGACTTCTGGCTTTTCTTCAACCTTTGCACGATGCCCAGCAGTTAATCTTATCACTTTACCCAGAAACTGTTCGTAAACATGCCCTAAAATCTCAACGGAAATAACAGAAAATTCATAAGGACTTGGATAATAAATACTTTTTATTATTGTTTTTAAAATGCCATCATCAATTTTAAGAGTCATTGTAAGGTCATCATGAGGTGTATTTCTGCCTTTTTCCTCTTTAAAGTGGAATAAACCTGAATTATATTTTTCATCTGCTTTTATACATAGTTTACAGAATTCTTCATAGATATTTTCGTGTTCAAGAAGTAATTTAAGCTGTTCTTGTGGTTCAATCCCTCGATCTTCGCACATTCGAAGGAAAACAATTCTGTCGATTATCTGCTGTACTGCATAGTTAAGTTGATCCACGGAAAGTTCTTCATTTCTAAGTGCAATGTTTTTTGCAAGTAAATCTCTCCAGTTTTCAATTTCTGAAAGGAATTCATCATCAACTTCATGAGTTCCACGTTTCTTTTTAGTTCCTTCAGCGAATTTATCAAATTTACCCTTTAATACAGCTTCTTTAGAAAAAATATTATAGATTTCATCCCATTTATCGATATAATCTTCAAAGGTATAATATAAAATTCTGCCAATGCCTGCGTTCTCATTCTTTTTAGGGCGTGAACGGGCCTCATAAACTGAAAGCTCTTCAAAATCAGTTAAAATAGATACTGGAAGCTTCGCACTCCATGCATATCTTCTAAGTTGGTATGATGGTTGTATTCCAATTTTAATATCTACTGATGGCTTTTTTGCCTCTACAAAAAATTTACGGACTCCAGCTAATGTAAAGCAATAATCAGGGGCTTTAGTACCTCCACCAACTTTAATAGAGTCTTCAAAAATAACATCACGATACTGAGGTGCTGCTCCCTGTTCATTGTCAACATCCCAGCCTAAAGCCTTGAAAAATGGGTTTAAAAATTCCTGTTTTAATTGTTCTTCTTTATAATTCCTGTTTTTATATGCCTTAATGTTACGTTTGAAATTCTTGACAAGTTCTATTACTTCTTCTGGCGCAGTTTGCAATTTTTAATCCCCTACAAATCTTATTTTGTATATAAATCGAGAATAGATTTAAAATGTCATAAGAATATCTCAATATTCAAATAGATAAATCATACGATTTAAATAAAATTAAAATCTTAAATTACATTAAATATCAATTATCTCATACAAATTAAATCATAAAGAACTATTTAATGATGTGTTATGGGTGGCAGTCGTTATGGATATTATAAATGTCTTAAAAAAACATGAAACTGAAATTAAAAACAAATATCATGTTAAAAGGATTGGTTTGTTTGGTTCCTATGCTCGACAGGAAGAAAATGAAGAGAGCGATGTTGTCCTCAAACACTTCGTGTTTGGGACCCTCGGAAATTCTACGAATTTCAGGGGCATGTAAAAAATCAAAGATTTTCGAAGGCCACAAAAACCATTGGTTATAGCGTGATTTATAGACGCAACATATTAGCTTATTTTTAAAAAATGATTAAAATTTAATTTTATTCATGTGAATTTATTTTTATGAATTATTGCTCAAATTCTATAGCGATACATTCCCATGGTTGAGATTCCGTATCAATAGTAGCGTATAACTCTTTTTCTACATCCTGGAATAAATCCTCACAACTGAATTTTAAATCTGCAGATTTTTTAACAGGATATATTCTGCCTCTTGCACTTTTAACAATTATATCGCCCTCTCGACTTATGCCCATTACTAATTGTTTTATTTCTTTTGCCATATTGCTCAACTCCATTAATTTAATTTTTTATTGACTAATTGCTAAGAATCTTAAAACTAAAATATTTTTCAATCTATATTTATTATAACTCCCATTATAAGTGTACTATTATTTTTAAATTTTAATATACCTGCTTACCTATTTTAAGATGATTTTGCATAACTATGAGAGGTTTCAGGATCATCAAAAACTCTCGAAAAGGGGCTCTTTTCATTGTTTAATCTCATTTGATAATATCAATTGATATTAAATTTCACAGAATCTATATACCTTAAGTATTAGATTATTAGGATTATAGATAAATAGTTTAATAAATATAAGGTCAAATATTTCACCTTAAATAACAATGGGATTGAATTATATGGACAAGGTCAACTCCATAAATGGCGTATCTATACGATTGACTAATGAAAGATGGTTTCATATTACAGAAGGCCATCCAGAGATGGCGGGTTTTTATTTTGAAGTTCTTGAGACAGTAGAAGAACCGGAAGCGATATATGCTGGTGAAAGCGAAGAATACATAGCAATAAGAAATATAAAAGATAAAAAATACATTGTAGTAATATATAAAGAATTAAATGATGATGGATTTGTGATTACCGCATTTTTCACCAAACGAATTAAACAAATGGAAAAGAGGCGAAAAGTATGGGGAACATTGAAGTGAAAAAAATATTACATATTGTTCCTGAATTATTGAAAATGCCCTATCCAAGGATCTGGACAGATTACGATAAAGAGGCCGATGTTTTATATATTAATTTCAAAAAACCAAGTCATGCAGATGACTCAGAAATAATGGATGACGATGTAATAATCCGATACGAAAAAGGAGACGTTATAGGTATTACCATTATTAATGCCAGTAAAAGAGAAGTTTTAAGCGATATATGAATTTTCTCTTTCAAACAGAATAAACGTGTTTAGACAACTCCCGCAAAGAACTTGGAGTAGGTGATATTGATTTTGCTTCAACTGCAATGAAAGCTCTCATTTAGGACTGTGAAATTCCTAATTTTAATTTTTTCTAAATAACGATCTTGTGGCCAAAAAATTTAACGAAATAAATATTTTATTCATCTTTTTTAAAGTTTTTACCCACACTCCCTGCTTTACCCGCATTTTCACCAACTGTGTCCAGTAGTTACTATCGGGCATGGTTAAAACTGCAGGGTTTATTTTGCATCCTATTTTTTGCATTTTAGTTTAGGATATGATGGTTATATTTCAGACTTCATGGCCAATTATGTTAAATATTCCTTTGTGGCCATGGTTATAGGTGTTGGATTTTCTCTTCCCTCAATAGTATACGAAAGAGAAGACCTTTCCATGCCCCTGAAAGTTTTGATACATATGGGAACTGGAATGATAGTTTACTTCTTAGCAGTGCTTTATGCCGGGTGGATACCTGCATCTTTAGGAATTGGTGCCTTAATCATATCACTTTTAATAGGAATCAGCATTGCTGTTGTGATATGGTTTGGATTCTATCTTTACTACCGGGAAGAGGCCCTGAAAATAAATAAACAAATAAAGAAGATGAATCAGTAAATATCTGGTAAACAAATCCATTTTTTTCCTATATCTATTTTTTCCATATTTTTCCCCGGTATTGTTTTGTTCTGTAGTTATATATGCCCCATTACATATAAAAATACTTCACAATCATTAATTTGGTGATAGAAGTAAAATACTAAATATATCTTTCTACTTACTTTAAACTGATTAATTTCATTTTCACAAATAAGTGAAACTTTTATATAACAAAATATAACAATTGTTATATAATAAGTAAAATTAACATGGAGGAATTTCACATTAACATTGGTTACCTATCAACAATTTATCACACTTCATTTATCCTGAAAAACGAACCCTTAGGTAATTTAGGCAATTATGATTTAAAATGGTTCCTATTTGCCACGGGCCCTGCAATGAAGGACGCATTTACCTCAAGAAATCTTGATGTAGGATACATTGGCCTTCCTCCAGTTATGATAGGCATTGAAAATGGTTTAAAAATTAAATGTGTTGGAGGAGGACATGTAGAAGGCACTGTAATGGTTGCCCCCGAATCTTATAAAACTTTTGATGGATTAGGCAGTATAAAAGCTGTTTTAAAGCAGTTTGAAGGAAAAGCTATTGGAACTCCATCAAAAGGATGTATTCACGACGTGATAATACGTGAAATGACAAAAGAACTTGATATTGAAATTAAAAACTTTGCATGGGCTGATTTTATCCCTGATTCCATAGAAGAAGGTGAAATTGCTGCTGGTGTTGGAACACCATCCCTTGCAGCAGTTACCTCAAGAAGATTTGCTTCTTGTATTGCTATTCCACCATCTAAACTCTGGCCATGGAATCCAAGCTATGGAATAGTTGTAAAAGAAGAACTAATCCACGAATCACCCGAATTTATCACTGATTTCCTGAAAGCTCATGAAGACGCCTGTAATTTAATAAGATTGAACCCAGAAAAAGCTGCTGAAATTGCCTTAAAAGAAGTTGAAGTTGTTGATAAAGATTTTGTGCTTAATACATATAATGTATCTCCAAAATACTGTGCAAGCATTCCAAGAGATTACATTGAATCTACACTTAAGTTTATTCAGGTACTGCGAAATTTGGGTTATATGAAAGGAGATTTAAAACAAGAGGATATTTTTAACACCGAATTCATTGAAAAAGTTCATCCAGAACCTGCCCATTACTAACTTACAATTATTTTATTTATCGTTAATTATCTTTTTTCTCGTGTTCTCTTTTCCTGTTTAAGTTCTTCCGCTATTCTAACCAGTTCCTCATTAATTTGCCTGATAAGTGTTTCTTCGTTTTTTATTTTTTTCTTTAAGTTCACTGACTCTTTTTGTTAATTCTTTTTCTTATACTTCGAGGCATGGAATATAGATTTGTTTTTTGCTACATTAACAATTTAGCAAATTTCAATTATGAAAAAGTCTTAAAATTTTGCCTTTTTTTCAAATACCTCAATTTTTGATGTATATAAATTAAAGGGCATTTTAAACCATATTATTCTTAATTATAGTATAAGACGTAATATTTTTAACTAATGAAGATCATAATTATTATTCATGAGTAGAACCCCTTCTTTAAAAGTTAAAAAATGGATTACCCGTGAAGAATTGAAAAAACTGATAAAA
>JAVSLW010000054.1 GCA_039666455.1 Methanobacterium sp.
TTATCAGTTTTTTCAATTCTTCACGGGTAATCCATTTTTTAACTTTTAAAGAAGGGGTTCTACTCATGAATAATAATTATGATCTTCATTAGTTAAAAATATTACGTCTTATACTATAAATTATTTTTATCCAGTTTATATCAATATTATTTATCAATATTATTCACAGTTATGATATGTCTGTTTAATATTACTACTTAAAAAAATGGAATATTTAAAGAGATAATACATTAGAACTATCTGTTTATGCTTTGAAAAATTAAAATTTAAGAATGCCTATCGAGATGTAAAAAATAGGGTGAAAATTCCAAAAAAATGAAAAAAGAAAAAATAGTTTATTTTCTGGACAACCCTAATAGCCTTAAAATGTCTGCTCTGAAGTAGCCCACAGCAATCAGACATATCAAGAGAACAACACCGGTTATTGCGACTGCAGGTGTGCTTGACTGACCAGAACTTTGCTGATTTACCTTTGATACTTCGTGGGAGGTTTGATCGCTACTTCCACCTGCTGGCTGCTGTTCTGCATGTGAAGTTACCTGGCCTGTATTAACATCACCTGGCGAAGTGCTGCCTGCAGAAACACTATTAGAATTGCTTCTACTTCCTGTCTGGCCAGTACTTCCACCAGTTTGTCCAGATGTCCCTGTAGATCCAACTGTTACAGTTTGGCCAGTAGCCTTCTTCAAAGTATTGGCAAATTGTTGAAGCTGATCTAAGCTTAAAGAAGAGCCTATTACCACAAACTGGTTGAAAGCCGTGTTGGCACAGGTGTGGTGACAGCAAGATACTCCATACTGAGGTACCAGAGTTATATACTTATCCTTTAGAGCTGTTAGAAGCCCTGAATCAGCTTTCCATATGTCTCTTCTTGCAGCTTCTATGACCCATCCAAGCATACTTTGGATTGCAAATGACTGGTAGTCTTTAGTAGCAGTGAATCTGGAGCTTAACAGGTTTTGAGCCACCATAGTCCACATCTTGCAGGATACACTATCTGTAGTGACATCCATTCCAAAAAGATACTCGAACCTTCCTGCATATTCCATCCATCCACTTGGAGTGTTTAACAGAGAATCCATGAATTTAGGGTTAAGTAACTGAGATCTTATCTTCAGTTCTGTTTCTTCCTCTACTGTTCTTGTGACCACGTTGTTTTTGTTTCTGATATCTGCCAGTATGCATTCTGGATTTCCTCCAAGATTTCTGGAAGCAAGTACCATCCCACCATACCAGTCATAGAAATCATCAGTATCCAGTATCCCCCATGTACTGTCAATGTTTTGAGTTACTATATCTGCATTTTTTAAAAGATACTGGAATGTATTCCGGTTCTGTTCAATGCTAACTCCATTGAGTGTAGACCTCCATGCATAAGATACTCTGGATAGATAAACACTTGCCAGTTCATCGCTGGTCTTCCATTTACCTGTTTTAGGCAATAAATCACATACTCCTGTTCCTTCAAGCACCATTCCCGGTAATCCAAAGATACGATCTAATGAAGGGTTTTCAGCCAGATGTTTTTTAACGTAGTTCTGTTTCGCTGTTTCTTCAGGGGCTTCAGACGCTAATTTCACTGCATTGTTCATGAGATTTATCCATAGCTCGTTTCCGGTGACTGCTGTGGTGAATACATCTATACGTGGTCTTTGCATGGTGACACCATCGATGGTGATAGTCAGATTCTCAAGTGGAATTATAATAGGGTCAGGTTTAACGTCCAGATTCTTCGGATTCCAGTTTGGCATTACTCCTAAAAGATACATGAACTGAGCTATGGCTATAGCATCGGTTCTAAGCAGTTCTGTACCCCACATAACCATACCCACTGTTTCCGGGAATTTACCGTGTTTTTTATAGTAATCTGTTAACAGCTCGTCAACTATCTTTTTAGCGGTGTCCCATGCTGCTTTGGTAGGCATTTTCCTTGGATTAGAAGCATAGAAGTTCATACCGGTTGGAAGGACATCTGCATAGGAAGGGTCTGCTGCAAGGCCAGGGGTAACAAATCTGCCGCTAAGTGCCTCTAAAAGATGCTTCCATTCCTGATTATCTCTTATTTCACCCATGGTCTCTTTGCAGAATTCAAGATCTGCCAGTAGATCTGCATTTGTAACTTCTAAACTGGCTGGATCATGGTCATTTGCTATTTTTTTAATATAATCCCTGATTTGATTGTCTATTGCTTTGATTTCATCTTCATATTTAGCATCCTTCTGCATATCATAGTATCCCAGAGTTATCGCTGGATATAACACAGTTTTCATGTTGTCTGTAATTTTAGTCATGGATGCAGCTATGGTAAACACTCCTTCCACAAGTTCATCGCCAGTTAACACCTTGCCCAGACTGTGTAAACCAAGTGGTATGATGTCGTTTTTAATCTCATGTAACTTTAGATGGATTTCATCCAGCCACTCCCTAAAGTTTTGTCCCTGTTTTTGGGCTTGTAAACCTAATTCCTGTGCTTTAGCTTTGATCTGTGCCTCTAATGCTGGTAATATCTGATTGTTACCTACATTTATGGCGTTTTCATACTGATGCATCAGATCATGCATCACTATCAGATCACCGTATAAACCAGATCTGACCATTGCAGGCGTCATATGGCTGATTATGAGTGCACCAGCTCTGTCCTTGGCCACCATACCTTCCCCTGGATTTGATACTATGTAAGGGTTGATATTGGGTATATTGGACAGCTGGAAAGGCCAGTCATCTTTCTGCAGCCCAACATTTCTTCCAGGCAGCCATTCCAATGTTCCATGAGTTCCCATGTGTATCATTGCACTGGCATTGAAACTTTTCTCCAGCCACCTGTAGAATGCTATGTACTGATGATGCGGTGGTAGAAATGGATCATGGTAATTCTCCACTTCTTCCCAGCCCCTGCTTGGCTGAACTGTAAGGAATATATTTCCAAACATCAGGCCTGGAATAACCAGGGACCCGTTATAATTCATTATATTGCCAATAGCCTGTCCCCATCTGCTTATCACCTGCTCTTTCAGTGCTTCTGGCAGTTGATTGAACCATTCACTGTAAGTTGATGCATTTACCAGTTGTTCATTGGCCTTAAGGGTTCCAAGATTTTCCTGTACATATTGATTTAGAAGATTCTGCGCCCAGCTACCTTTGTTACCGAATTCAGCTACTAATGTGTACAGTTGTTCTGCGTTAGGAATTTCTCCTGTTCCAACATTGTAACCCTGTTCTCTTAGGTTCACCAGAAGATCATGAACGCTCTGGAAAACATCAAGGTATGAAGCTCCTATTTCAGCTTTTCCCGGCGGGTAATTGTATAGGATCACCGCTATTTTCTTGTCGGAATTGGGTAATTCTTTTAGTTTAGCCCACCTGTTGGTTAAACTGACTATTTTTTTGATTCCTGCATCAATAGGACGTTCGAAACCATTTTCATCAGTGTAGGATATTACAACAGGACTGTAAACTCCTTCAAAGTAGGGATAAGTTACTGCAAAGGTCCATTCATACTGAGCACCGAGCGGATTGGTTAAACTACTCTGCTTATAGAGTTGTAGCCCTTTTATAACCTGTAAATCAATTCTTTCCAGTTCATTTAAAGCACCGCCTTTAGAGATGTTTGCATAGTTAAGTGACCAGCTTTTCAGTGAAGTGATCGCAGATACGCCCCTTGTTAATGGGCCATTACCATCTTTTCCAAGCACCAATTCCTCTAAGAAACTACTTATTGGAGGATTGGTAGCGCCCTGGAACAGATTTAAAACTGCCCTGCCCTGACTTTCATATTCCCTAATTAAGGCATCTATGGTTGGAGCATATTCGCCTCCGGGACCATAACTGGCTATTATTATGAATGAACCAGTTATATTTGATTTAGTTGTGTTATACCATTTTTCAAATTCCTGATATACGCTGTTACGTGCTGTGGCTGCCCATGTGTTGTAATTCTGGTCTATCCATTTTAAACTGTGGTAAGGCGCTATATATCCAGGATTTCCTTCTATCCATGCTTTTATCTGTGCTTGAGTTGGGACAGCGGACACGGTTTTAGTTGGATAATCTGGGTGATAAATTCCCCAATTTGGCGTGGCCATTACTGGACTTCTACCATGTTGGGTTGGGTCAATTGTTGTCTCTCCAAGCAGAAAGTAAATATACTCAACCATATTCTGTAGATTTGTTTGTAAGGCTGTTTCACTTGCAAGTGCGTAGTATGAGCCCATATAAGTATTTTCTAGAGTATCTTGAGTGTCATTGATATCACGACCACCCAGTAAGTGTAATCCGTCTCCGCCCCATTTATCTGTGTCAGTGTCGCAGGGGTATCCGAAAGCACTGGAGATCATGTAATTAGCGTTAGCTGGGCTTTTCAGTAGTTCATCATACCATGAATCTCCCCACCCAGTTCCTGGCATGGCCATGTCCAGATAGGCAAAGTTTACATACTCCATTATCCAGTCATTGACTGGTGAGGAGTTTGGATTCCACATATCAAGATAAATCAGTCTTCTATTGTTTAGATTTCGGATCCCAATGCTTTTTTCTGGGACTGAGCTCAGTATGGCAATATCTGGCATGAAAGTGTGGTTTAAGGTGGTTTCAGGTATAGGTGTGCCAGTTGGTGTTACTGTAGTGGTGAAGTTCTTGTAGGTCAAGTAAGCAATTTCCACCTTGAATTCAGTGAGATTGGACAAAAAACTGATATCGTATTCACCTGTGGAATTGGTGGTTCCAGAGGCAATTGTTGCGTTGGTAGTTGGGTTTTGGATTGTTATTGTTGCGTTTTTAACTGGGATGGCATTTGTGAGGTTTGTATAAGTCCCAGAGCTTTCATTGTAGATTTCTTTTACTACTCCATAGATTCTGGGATCTGACACCTGACTGGTACTACTTGAATTATCAGATGTGATAGTTGTATTCTGATTTAAGAGTTCACCTCCCTGTGAATTTTCTGCTGCCACTGCTCCGCATAGGGCCAGCGTGAAAACAATTGTCATTATCAGTAAAATCGCTTGTTTTCTCATTTTTTTCACCTCCTTTTCTTTTTGATAAGCCTACTTGTTATTCAAGTATGCTTGATTAAAAATCAATTATATGTGATATTTAAGACTATCGATTTTTTCAACTTTATTTTAATAAAATTAAAGTAAAGTTTATATATGAATTAAAACAATCCATTGTTAGGTGAAAAAATAATAAAAAAACATCAAAATGGGTCTACCGTGAACCTCCTTACTCCCAAAAAAGATGTCTTCACCATGGAATCTGGAATTAAACCAGATTCTATTTTTATTAATTTTAAAATAAGCATTTAAAATGAATGATTAGCTTTAAAATTATTATGAGTATCTAAAAAAAAAAGAAAAGGGAAATTTTATTTTTTGGTAAACCCTAAGAAGCTTAGGATACTCTCTCTAAAGAACCCTGCACCAAGAAGCAATAGAATACTGACTAATCCAATTCCAGCGTAAATAATTGTTTTGTCAGGAATGCCGGAAGCGCCAGGGTTACTTTTAGCTACCTCATATGCCTTTTGTCCCTCTTCACCTGTTTCTCCTGACTCCTGCTGTGCTTGACCGGAATCAGCACCAGCAGAACTTGTCTGACCTGCTGAAGAAGCACTGGACTGTGATGCAGGACTACCAGTTGATGGAGTTCGACCAGGAGTTCCAGGAGTAGTTCCGGGTGTAGCTGGAGAATCAGGTACGCCTGCCGCAAACACTGCATTCTTAGTGGCTCTATACATCTGTTCCTTGAACCTGGAGAGCATGGCACTGTCCATGTGTTTCATAGCCCATTCAACCAGTTTTGGATTACCACAGGTGTGATGATCACAGCTAACTCCATGATGGATGATACTCTGTGCTATTTCATTAGCCAAAGCTGTGGCAATAGATCCATCAGCTTTCCAATAGTCTTTTCTAATTGCTTCAAGCATTACTGCCATCATGGCTTGCTTAGTAAATGGATTGGTCCTTGAAAACCACTCAGTTAGTCCAAGGTTATGTTTATCTTTAATATATACAGCGTAGGCCTCATCCCACATGCTATTTGTTACTGCATCTGGCGAAGTGATATCCCAGGCGATCAGGAAACTAATAAAATCTGTCATCTGTCCTGCGCCCGCTGGACCATGTTCCTGCATCGCTTTGATCCACTTTGGATTGAAGTATGTGCTTCTAACATCCCTGTGTAGAGACTCGCTTAATGATTCTATCTTTGGATTATCGGGGTTTTCCAGATTCATAATCCACATCTTTGGATCTCTGCCTGTGATGCTTCGAATTGTAAGACCAAGCCCACCAAAGTATCCAAAGTAGTCATCATCACTGAACAGATCATTTACATTAACAATTCTTCTAAACATGGCGATTTCGCTTCCATCCAGGTTAAGCCTGTATAGATCTGGTAAATAAGTTGTGTCACTGTCTGCTCCTTCGTGCACGTTACCAAACGTTCCAATATACGTCTCTGCCAGCTTTCCTTCGTCGTCCCATGTGCCACTCATTAGCAGTGCATGTTGCATGGCATTATGATGGTTTCCATGTTCCTGGCTGAATACTCTCATCATGGAAAGCCTTCTTGCATTTTCTTCACTGTAACCTTTCT
Organism: Methanobacterium sp.; assembly: GCA_039666455.1. Lineage (NCBI taxonomy): Archaea > Methanobacteriati > Methanobacteriota > Methanobacteria > Methanobacteriales > Methanobacteriaceae > Methanobacterium > Methanobacterium sp. Next base: position 6,598 of record JAVSLW010000054.1, read on the forward strand.
TTATAAGGGCATTGTAAATAGCATCAGAGCTTTCCCTCACAAAGTTGGGTTGAGTGTCGCTGGCACCGGCTGCAAGTCTAACAGCTTTGTTTAGCAAGTCTAACCTGCAGCGGTACATATTCTGATATAATGCGGTGGTGGTTACTACAACGTCGATTCTGGGCCTTGTTAAGTTTTCTATCAGTTTAACATCTGTGATATAGTTTTTATAGCCTGTGTCTGGCACTGGTTCAACACCAAGTAGGTAGAGTATTGCAGCCTCCATTACACCTTTGTCCTGTTGGGTGTGAGTTGCCCATAGCATGAATGCGATCTTTTTTGGATAATCTCCAGTTTCCTTTTTGTAACGCTCTAAAGTATCCTGGGCAAGTTTTACACCTACTTTCCAGGCTTCTTCTGAAGGTATTTCCCGGGGGTCAAAGGAGAAAAAGTTTGTTCCTGTTGGAAGTACATCAGGATTTATGACCGGGTCACCGCACCTTCCAGGTGGAATATATCCTCCTCGAAGTGCAGCAAGAGTTCTGTTGATCTCCAGTGTGCATTGATTGATCCTCTTTGCATATTCGATGGCTAAATTTAAATATGCAGTCATATTGGCTGAGACATGCCCAAGAACAGAATTCTGTGCATTTTCAGGGCTTATGCCTTCAAGTATAACCTTTGTCAGTAGTTCCTGTATTTTTTTATCAGACAATTTATTGTTTTCCATGTAAGTCCTGAATTCATAGCCTAATAATGATTGTACTGTGTTTGTAAGCTTCTCGTCCTTGGGCGGCACTCCAAAGACATGCAAACCATAAGGTATGAACTCTGATTCTATATCATGTAAATACAGATGTATGGCATCTAAAAAGCCTTTAAAGTCACTTAAAGCATTATCCATGTTAATGTTGAGGTCTTCATTAAGTTTCAGATCTCTAACTAACTGGATTATGCTTTTCCTATACTCTTCTTTCACGCTTTCATCGGTTGTTGTTTCATATCCATGTATTTTACTGTGCAATAATGCTATGTCTCCATACAATCCTGAAACTGTAACCGGAGGGGTCAGATGGCTTATCATCACTGCTCCTTGACGTCTTTTTGGTAACAGGCCTTCGCTACCCTCTATTGTGAAGGGGTAGATCACTGGTATGTCCCCGCTTACTATAGCTGGCCAGCAGTTATCATGATCAAGACCGGGTCCAGTTTTACCAGGTAACCAGGCAACTGTTCCGTGTCTTCCAAAGTGTATAGCTGCGTCTACACCAAAACCTTTCTGAAGCCAGAAGTAAAACGCCAGATACTGGTGTGTTGGTGGAACGTTTCCGCTGTGGTACAGTGCCCTTTGGTCCTGTGTATATCCACGAGAAGGCTCTGGGGCAAGGATTACATTTCCAAACCTGATTACTGGAAGTACAATCTTACCATCATAAACCATGATGTTTCCTGGAGGCTCTCCCCACATGTCAATGACTTCTTTTTTCTTTGCCGGCAATAGTTCATTAAACCAGTTCATATAGTCACTTAAAGGCACTAAAATCACTGGCTGAGTTTTCACCAGATTTTCCAGTTCTCCTGGAGCCCACAGTCCAATGTTTAAGCCCTGATTTCTTATGAGATTTACCAGCTCTCTATTATCTGGGAGGGGCCTGTCCCCAAGGTGATATCCATCATTTTTCATGGCTTCCAGAAGTTTGGGCAAACTAGCATAGACATCTAAATGCCCTGCACCTGCTCCTTTATCCTTACCTTCACCATGCCAGTAGATTATGGCAACCTTCTTCTCTGGGTTAGGTGTGTGTCTTAGATTTATCCAGGCAACAGTTCGATTCACAATCCCGTTCACCTGTCTATCAATTGGCCTGTAGAAAGCCACTTCAGATGGCAGATGTGAATATTTTGGATCACGCTCCTTTGTTGATATCACAACTGGGTCAAACATTCCATCCCTTTCAGATGGCACAATGGTGGCCCCAATAGTAGATGCTTGAATTCCCTGTGTTCCCTTGAACCATTCCTCATAAGTTCCATAAAATTTCACCCCTTTGATGATCGGAACGCCTAATTTCTCAAGTTCGACTACAACATCCTCTGACGAGCTCTTCGGGGACCATCCAAACATCTTATAGTGAACGATCGCATCTACAGCAGATCTACCGTTCTTCATGAGAAATTTATTGATATCTGGCTTACCCTCATGTTCATAGAAATAAGGAATCACTTTTATACCTTTATTTTCAAAATCTTTGATTAACGCATTTACTGCTTCAAGGTCTCCTGTCAGATAGTCATTTGCGTGGAATAAAATTCCAACTGTCTTTTTACCTTCTGTAGGGCCATACCATTCAAGATAGTCATCCAGACTGCCAAACAACTGTGTTGCACGTGGATGATAAATTCCTGTTTTTATAACAGTAACTGGAGCCTGTGGCTCTCCTACATTTAATCCAAGAAACCTGTTTCCAAGATACTTTAAAAGTTCTTTTGAATTTGCACTGCTCATGTTAGTCCAGTAATCCCTGATCCATTGATGCTCTTTGTGTCCATGGGCATGTATAACTCCCTCTGGAAGTGTTGTCCAGTGTCTGGTCACAATAACCGGTATTTTCTTTCCTATTGCTTCATTCATTAATGTACGGATTCTGTCAAGGTTCGATGTTTTCCCCCACAGCCAGTCTATAAATACAAGATCATAATCTGTGATTCTGTCTGGAAGGTTACTTATTAAGCGCATGTCACTTTCTAAGAAGCCACAGTCCACTAAAGCTGTAGCAAATATTGGATTAATGCTGCTGTGAAATAGAAACAATGCCTTTGGTTTACCAAGTTCAAAATCTGCAGTGCCGTACATATTTGAACCATTAGGGCTTACTGTCACTTCCCTGGTTGATGGAATATGGCCCGGATAACTTGCAGTTACATTAAACACCATATCAACACTTACAAAGCTTAGATTATAACGTCCGTCACTTTCTGTTTTTGCAGTGGCCAGTGTAGTGTCATTGTTTTTTGCTGTAACGGTCACATTGGGGAATTCTGATTTTGTTTTACAATCTGCAACAGATCCGGAAATTACAATCTGGGACTGTGTGTTTCCACATGAATTTCCTTCCCTAACTTCAGGGCTTTCTATAACTGGCGACTGGCTCAGATTTGATTCTGAATCAACAATAGATCCAGTTTCACCTCTGGCGGTAGTATTTTCTGCTGATACTGCTCCACACAGCGTTAATGCGAAAACAAATGTTGTTACTAGTAAAATCACTTGTCTTCTCATTTTTTCACCTCCTTTTTTGTTTATAAAGGATTTTAAAAATTACTGATATTTAATAGTTTTTATTACTTTTTTATTATTACTTTAAAGCCAAAATCCAACGTTTTAGTAATAAAAAAGACCATAATTAATAATTTTCGTTTGAATAGTCCTTATTTTTTAATACTGACTATTCAAGATCATTAAAATAGTTTAAAATCAATATAATCTGTTATTAACTAACATTAAATGTTGTAAGGGGTTAAATAAATTATTATTGTAAATAAAGCATATATACACTATTTACACTCAAATCTTCCAGATTATTTATGGATATTTATAAAAAACAATTCAATTGCATTAGAATTAAGTGAAATAGGACTATAAACAACGTTAATCAAATCTTTAAACATTAATCAAAAATTAATACTTAGTATTATTACTAAATCAGGTAAAAAATCTTAAAAATATATTAAAAAGTAATAAATAAATGAGATATTCTCATTTTAAGTTTTTTCAATTTATAGGGCATCAAATGACACATTTGAGCGAATGAATTTAGATGCCCTATATTTTGGATTTTTGAGGGAGTAAATGGCAAAAAATAGTTAAATTAACACTTGAACCTGAAATTTTCTTTTAATATAATATTTAACCAGATTTGCCATTACAAACAATAGATTAGCACTTTTCATATATAATACTTTCTATTTTATTTGTATTATTACGTAGAGAGCTAATTTAGCCAGAATCTTAATACTTAATCAAAAAATAATGAAAATAAGAGCATATTTTTAATATTATAATAAATCTTTTTCAACAAAAATCAGGTTTTCATCGTAATTTAAACGGTATTCATTCTTATTCCAGTTAAGTTTTCTTAAAGAATTCTCTACGATTTCTAAGTTCTTTTTATTGTATGGAAATGTTGTCCACGCTAAACAGGAACCTTTCCCTGCTAAATCAGTATTCAAGTTCACCAGTTTTTCTATTACTTCAAATTCAACTAAGCTATTATTTTCCATTTGTATGTCTCCAAAGTTTTAATAGGGCATTTAAATACATTTGAATTAGTATAAATGCCCTATGTCTACTTTAATTATTTCAGGGGTCTAAATGGTTTAATTTTAATACATTCTTCTATTTCAGGAGGAAACCAATGGCAAAGACGCAATAATTTCCAATTTTTGCGGTTGCGAAATTATGGGTTTTGCAAGGATAAATTAATACTGAAACCCCGTATTTTTAGCTTTAAGTAATACATAATCAATTCTTTGCCATTACAAACAACAATTAGCACTTTTCATATATAATATTTTCTATTTACATAGTATTATTACTTAAAAAGCTGATTTAACCAGAATCGTAATACTTATTCAAAAAATAATACTTCCAATAAAAAATGTTGTAATACCCAAACAGGTAAACAGACAAAATAAAAAAGCAACAATTCCTAAAAAAAGTTCATTGGTTATTTACCATTCTTTTTCGAAATTTCAAAACTTAATTCTTCAAATTTTTCCTTTAAAAATATCTTTTGGCCGTTTCAATACGTCTGGATCTTCAATTATCTCCTTTGAATACTTCAATAATTCTGAATCGTTGATTATTTCACTTGACCCTTCAATTATTTCCTGTGAATCTGGTATTATGTCTGATTCCTGAATCATTTCTTTAGTTTCGGTGATTTTTCTTTTAAAAAGGAGTTTTTGAAGTGTAAGCAAAAGTTCTGTGTGCAAGCCTGTGCATTTATAATTTTCTGCAAGTTCAATAAGCTTAATAACCCTTGAATTCTGTTTATAAACCTGTCCAAAACCTGGAACTATTTCACTATTTACAAAATTATCATATATTTCTTCAGCTGCATTTAATAATATTCCCTTTGTGCCTTTTAATTCCATTTTGAAGTAGTTTCATTGCATTTTCTATAGCATTTCATGATTTCCAAGTGCTAAAAAGCCTCAGCAATACATTCGTTTAAGGATGATCCTAAAGTGCAGCGATTTTTGCAGATTGTATACTCAGAGAAGCTGATTTGTGCTCGCATAATGATACAAGAACCGCTCCAAGCATTTTCACTTCATTTTTTGAAGGTAGTTTGCCTTTTAAAAGCAAATATATCATTTCAGGAAAAGAAATGTTTCCAATCAGATCTTCTGTAAGAAACCTCTTGTAATGAGTCTGTTTGGCTCAACCTTAGTTATAAATGTTTTCCATTTTGGTCTTAATGGTTCAGGAGTTGCCATGATATCCTAATTTGATTTATCAAATCAGTTCTTTATCAATGAAAATCAGGTTCTCATCATAACTTAATCTATACTCTTCTTTATTCCAGTTCAGTTCTTTCAAAGATTTTTTTACTATTTTCAGGTTGATTTTACTGTAAGGAAAGGCTATCTATATAACACATGTATTTCTTTCTCCAGACTCTGTTTCAAGTTTCTTAAGCTTTTCCTTGATATTAATTGATTCAACTGTTTTTACCCAATTCCATTTACCTCATTAATTTTCAAGTTATAATTTTCAAAAGGGCATCGAAAAATAGTACATTTGAGGTAAAGCTTATTTATGCCCTATTTACTTTCATTTTTGTAGGGGATCTATTGAAATTTTTAAGTAAGGAGGGATGGCAAGATTTTATTATGCTTATGCTAAGAATTTTCTTTTTTAGGTATAAGCAACCTGTTTTTGCCATCACATGTGGTGTTGGTTTTTAATATATTTAACACTTTCTATTTGGTTTTTATTATTACTTTTAATCCATATTTATGTCTTTTAGTAATAAATATCCCATTTATTACTTTATAATGGAATTTAAGTGTAATTTTAATACTGAATTAGAAAAAGAAAAAGGATTAATTGATAGTCCATGAAATGGGTGATTTTTTGAAGATAAAGATCAAACTAATAATAAAATGTAAAATTAGTATTTAGCCGTCAAGTGTTAATTTAGAACTTCATTCCTTTGGTAGATTAGTCCAGGGCTCTAGAATTATAGCTGGGCAATGATTCTTTTCAGGGCATAAACCACAGTTTCTAGGCCTACGGTAACATCCCACATTATTGAGATAATTATAAAGCATTTTTATTCCTTTTTTATCTTTATGCGTCATATAAATGTTTCCAGACGGATAATAGCCCGAATAATCCACTTTTTCTAGTCCCTGCTTCTTACATAATTCCACAAATTCCTGCATGAAACCCTTGGAGGGCGCCGGGTGGTAGTAAAGCATAAAATGCGGTCGAAATCCCACCAACCTGTATGGAAGGTTAGGGTCTATATCTCGGATAAACTGAGCTATTTTAGGAATCTGAGAGTCATTAATACCAGGTATCACCACTGTACGGAATACCCTGATCTTTTCAGGATGTTTTCTTGCCAGCCATTCAGCATTTCTTAGAACGGGCTCTGCCGGGGCGCCGGTGATGGCTTGATGTATTTCATCATCAAAGGCCTTTATTTCGAAATTGATATAGGATGATAGTTTTGCCATTCGTTTCATGGTTTTAAGGGCGGAAAATCCGTTGGTGGCTATACCAATCTTCAGTTCAGGGATTTTTTCTTTCATTCTTGAAGTTACTTCTTCTAAATAAGGAGTATGGATGGAAGGCTCTCCTCCAGTGAAACTAAACTTTTTTACACCAATATTACGAGCAAAAGAAGTTTCAAATGCTTCTAAAGCTTCTCGGACCAGGTTATCTGGTTCTACGTAGCCCCGGTATATCCAGCCAGAGTCAGGATACTGTGAGATGCGATAAGCATTGCAGTATATGCATCTAAAAGAACAGCTCAATAGAGTCACACTATAGCTTTTCAATACTGGAGTAAGGCCAGTATAGGCTATCTCTGGGATTTCAGCTCGACATACTCCCCTCTCCCCTTCGAGCCGGTTTACCTTACAATTCCAACTGCACAATTGACATCTCTTTAGATCGTTTAGATATTCCAGATTCATGCTTATAACCGATTTAAAACACCATAAATTTGACGATGATTAAAATAAGAACTCCATTATTTTATGCTCTCTTTCTTAATGAGTACTGATGTATTGTTCACCTTACCTGTGGGTAAAACTATGTCCACTATCTTAAATCCTTTAAGCACTTCTTCTGTAACTGGAGCATACAAAATTGCCCTCATGCCTGTATAAGTCCTGTAGAGGATAGGAATGGAATGATCTACCTGCTTTCTTATATTTTCAAAAACTCTCTTTTTGGGTTCGGCAAGAGCTGCCACCATCACCACATCATAATCTAAATGGCTGATCTGGGTTTCGTCTCCAACTACCACTTTTATATGGGAGCTTAAACCCAGTTTTTCTATTATTTTCTCTGAAAGTGCAGCAATTTCAGGGATAATCTCTATACTGCTGCCCTGCACTCCATAAAATCTGCTTTGCAGTATTGAGGTGAGAGGGAGTGGCCCCCCTCCTATAAACGCTACTCTCTCACCTTTGGTAAAATTCACCAGCTCATGTTCATTTTGAATCAGTTTCTTGTATCGATCAAAGAAGTAGAAAGATTCTAAGGTTCCCCATGGATCATTGGATTTGAGTATCTCGTGGGCTTTCTCAATCTCCAGTTTTTCTGCCACGTCCACATAGAATTTTCGGATTACCCTCAAGGCATGGCCTATTTTCTTATCATCCAGTATATGTTTTGCATCATCAAAATCTATGCTTGTATCATGGGCAATTTCCTCTATTGAATCAAAAAATGGTAAAAACTCTTCTAATGGTGCATTCTTAATTTGATGACTATTGTATTTTCCCACTATCTTAGATATCTTCAAAATTTTATCCCAGTAAACGTAACAGCTCATCTCGAGCCTCCTTTACAGTTAATTTAACCTCTACAGGTACACTTTCTTTTTTTAAGAGATATAATAGGTGGGCAACATGTGGAAGTCTAAGATGGGCTTTTTTAATTACAGCTTTCCTTGAAAAAATCTCTTCTGGACTACCTTCTCCTATTATTTGCCCATCATGCATTACATAAACCTTATTTGCAAAAAGAGGTATGAAATCGACATCATGAGAAGACATTATGGTGGTTACTCCAAGATCTTTATTTAGATCATGTATAATACGCAGCATGTCCACCACCCCTAATGGATCCATATACGCTGTCGGTTCATCGAAAACAATGATTTCAGGTTCCATCGCAATGATCCCGGCAATTGCGACCTTTTTCTTCTGCCCATGACTTAAATGATGCGGTGCTTTTTTTTCAAACCCTTCCATTCCAACCTTCCTTAGGGCTTCCCGCACCTGCCTGTCAACTTCATCTCTGGGCAATCCTATATTCATAGGTCCAAATGCAACATCTTCAACTACAGTGGGTGCAAAAAGCTGGTCGTCTGGATTTTGAAATACCAGTCCAACTTTTTGCCTTATATTCCTTAAAATGTCTCTGTCATTTTTGAGTGTTATTCCAGTTACTACCACATTACCTGAAGATGGTTTTAAAATACCATTAAAATTTAAAAAAAGTGTTGTTTTCCCTGCACCATTTGAACCTATAAAAGCCACTTTTTCTCCTTTTTTAATTTTAATGTTAATGTCTTTAAGTGCACATGTTCCATCAGGATAATGGTAACTCAGGTTTTTTGTTTCAATTACTGATACATTCATCTTTATTCTCCCTGAACAAATGATTTAAATACTTTTATTGTATATATACTGCCAATTAATATATATATGATGGTAATTATTACTAAAATAGGCTTTTTCCAGCAAAAAGTATTAAAAAATGTAAGACGTAATAAGGGGGCGGTTAATATAAACTATTTCAAGATAAAACCAATGGAAACCAGAGATATAGAACTCTTTGGACTCAAAAATTTCCTTTTCAAGATCATAAATGAAGAATTTGGATATAGATATATTCCGCAATATCATAAAGATATCATAAACCTGGAAGATTATTACATTAAACCCGACAAAAACATATTTTTACTTGCATTTTTAAAAAATACTGATATTTTAATAGGTACCCTGGGAATAAGAGCATATGATAAAGATTATGATATATTTAAAGGGATTTATGACCCAGAAAGTACTGCAAGCATTTGGAGAGTATTTATAGACAAGAAATGGAGACGAAATGGGATTGGTTCTAAATTAGTAAATTTAGCAGAATGTTTTTGCAAAAATAAGGGTTATAAAAACATATATCTTCATACGCAAAAGATGGTGGATGGTTCACTGGATTTCTGGCTTTCAAAAGGCTATAAAATAACTAAAGATATGAAAAACGAATTGGGAACTGTGCATATGGAAAAAATATTAGTTGAACCCATTAAAACCGAAGAAAGGAAGTTTATGGAGCGATTATATGAAAAGTAGTTATGTTGATTTATTTAACTCTTTTTATAGCCTTTGCAATTCTAAGCAGATAATAACTTCAGTATTATGGTTTCAAATAGCGTTTTTATTTTTGATAAAAGTTATTTGCATTTTCACGAGATTAAAACCGCCACAATATCAACTAAAAACTGTGAAACTCTAAACAACACAAAAGTTAGCACAAACATAAATAAAAATCCTTTTTTTGACCTTAATTCAATAGGTACAATTTTATTAAACTTATCTGGAAATAAATACACTGTTTCCATGAGTAAACCTACTGTAATCGAAGTAATGATAAATTCAAGGGAAGAAACGCCTTTATTAAGATATGAATTTATGCTTGAAAATCCTTGGCCTATGGTGTAAATTCCCAAAGCCTCAGCCAAAATCCAGTAAGAAATAGGCATGAAACCAAAACCTTTAACTGTTTCTGTAATTTCTCTTTTTCCAGAAGCTGAAACGGAGATCTGACAGGTCTCATTCCATATTTTTTTATCCTATTTATCCCAGAAATAAAGGACAAATATAACTCCTATTAGTATAAGACAGAAAATAATGAAAAATGGGATAAAATTAAAACCCATTAAAAGTTCAAATCACACATAAGTCAAAACAAAATATAAAAATTAACGCTAAAGGTATTAAATATAAAATTTGAGTTTTACGTTCCTTTTCATTCAACTGATAGGGTAATTTAAATAATATTTTTGAAATACTTCTTTGCATTATCTTAAACAACTAACTTATTTGAATAAAAACATTGGAATCAAATAAAACAAATTAAATAGTACTACCAGAATAAGGCCATGAATTTGAATTTTAGGATGTTCTGACATTAAAAGGTAAAGAACAGATCCTAAGCAAACTAATCCAAATAATACATAGAAATAATGCAACAAAATACTAATTATTAGAAAGATTAAAGAATATGAAGAACTGAAAACATCTTCTAATGAAATTCCGGCGTAAATAAATCCTACTGCGATAACTATGGCCATAATTATAGTATAAATTGGTAAAACAAACTGGAAAAAGCTCTTTATAGGAGTCTGGAAGCTACCTCTCATAATGAGCTTCAGGAGTGCCAGTGCCAGTGTTCCATTAACAGCGAGTTTAATAAAAGGGATTGCTATTTCAAAAATTGAATTTACTTCCATGAATTTGGTTAAAAAAATCGAAAAGATAAATAAATAGCCTATCACAATTATTTTATTGTATCTGGTGGGATATGGCTGTATTTCATCTAGGCTTATCTTTTCCCAGGGTTTTCTATTGGCAGATGATGATTTAAATTTCATTTTCCTCACCCAATTTTTCATTTATAGTATAAGACGTAATATTTTTAACTAATGAAGATCATAATTATTATTCATGAGTAGAACTCCTTCTTTAAAAGTTAAAAAATGGATTACCCGTGAAGAATTGAAAAAACTGATAAGAAAAAAGGAAAAAGACGTTAAAGTTTTAAATAGGCTTCATTTCATGAATTATCTCTACGATGAGTGCAGTGTTCCTGAAGCAAGTGAAAAACTAGGCGTAACAAAACAAGCAGGTTATATA
>JAVSLW010000055.1 GCA_039666455.1 Methanobacterium sp.
GCCAGCAAGGTCAGCGCCGAGCGCTTGCTGCAACTGTTGAACCTGTTGGGCGTGGAGTGCGTGCTGCAGACCCCATCCGCCCCCCGCACCGACGTCCGGGCTGCCGAGCCCAGCCCAGACAACGGCCCGGCTTGGTGAGGTCTGGCCATGGGAAGACGCTCGCACGCCCAAACCCTGAGCCTGTGGATGAACGGTGTTCGGGTGGGCACCTGGCGCACGGCGCCCCACAGTCCAGACACGCTGCAGTACGACCCACACTGGGTTCAACGTCCTGAAGGCCGCCCCCTGTCCCTGTCGCTGCCTTTCACGCCCGGCAACACCCCGCACCACGGCGATAACGTTCGCCACTACTTTGACAATCTGCTGCCAGACAGCCCTGACATCCGGGCGCGTCTGGCACGTCGCTACCAGGCGTCGTCCACCCATGCCTTTGACCTGCTGGCACAGGCCGGGCAGGACTGCGTCGGTGCGCTCCAGATCCTGCCCGGCGATGTCCGGCCTTCCAGCACGTCACTGCAAGCCCGCGCATTGAGCTCCCACGACGTGGCGGATATCCTGCGCCACGCCAGCGCAGCCACACCACCTGGCTTCCTGGAGAACGATGACATCCGCATCTCCATCGCTGGCACGCAAGAAAAGACGGCCCTGCTCCAGCACGATGGCCAATGGTGCCTGCCGCAAGGCGCCACGCCCACCACCCACATCCTCAAACTGCCCTTGGGCCTAGTCGGTGGCATGGGGCTGGATCTGCGCGACTCGGTGGAGAACGAGTGGTTGTGCGCACAGATCCTCACCGCTTATGGTCTGCCTGTGGCCCCGTGCCAGCCCGTGCAGTTCGACGGCATCAAGGCGTTGGCCGTGGAACGCTTTGACCGCCAGTGGTGGACGGCGCCAGATGGGCAACGGCACATCATCCGCCTACCCCAAGAAGACCTGTGCCAAGCCACCGCCACGGCGCCAGATTTGAAATACGAAGCGCAGGGCGGCCCTGGCATCGACCGCATCATGTCGGTGCTGGCGGGATCGATGACACCCGAGCAAGACAAGCGCACCTTCTTCATGGCGCAGGTGCTGTTCTGGATGCTGTGCGCGCCTGATGGTCACGCCAAGAACTTCAGCCTGTTCATCCGG
>JAVSLW010000056.1 GCA_039666455.1 Methanobacterium sp.
ATCACTGGCACGGCGACCATAGCGGAGGGGCCACACCTGGACTCGTTTCGATCCCAGAAGTAAAGTCCTCCAGCGATTTGAGCTGTACTGTAGTGTTTCTATGGGAACCTCAAGACGTCGCCGGCCTTTCTTCTTACAAGCTGTACATTATTTCAAAAATCTTTATTTTAATAAATATATATAACATAATAATAATTTCACGAAAGTGAGTGTTGTAGGGATCTTAAACTTTTAAAAGATCCAAACAAAAAATATATCTTAACAAATTACAAAGTATTCATTGTCATATCATCATTTGACTGGTGCCTACGGTCCTTCTATGAGGTTGGCTGAGCCTTCTGTGATTAGGAGAAACCCAGCACTGGACAGACTGCCTGCTTCGAGGGTTGCTCGGGGAGGAAAGGGTTATCTACCTGTGAACCAGTGAGTTAGTATGCAGGCAACAAACTTTTAATTTGCTATATTCCACATTTTAAAAGGAATTGTTATTGATTAAATTTTCGATAGCTTTCTATTTCCAAAAATCTGCTCAGCACCTAATTTTAGATTTCTATCAAGAAAAATATTTATATATTACTATATCTAATTAATAGTATGAATTATGATAGGGAGACTATAATAAAAATCATTAAATTAGGAAGACCGATGTTTTTACTGGACGGATTTTTGCTTTTTGTTATAGGATCCTTATTAGCTATTCTTTTCAATGCTGAATTTAGTTTAACCAAATTTATAATGGGATATTCAGTTCTGTTACTATGTCACCTTGCTGTTCATTATAGTAATGATTATTATGACTCTAAAACAGACAGCTTCTTTGGACCGAGTCCAGTTTCAGGAGGTAGTGGTATACTAATTGAAAATCCAGAATTAAAGTCATTTTCAAAAAAATTTGCTATTGCACTTAATTTTTCTTCAATAATACTTGCAGCTGTTTTTACATTTATTTTTTCATACCCCATTGAATTCTTCTTGTTAGCAGTATTTGGTAATTTTTTAGCCTGGTTTTATACTGCCCCTCCTCTAAAGCTATCATACAATCGACTTGGCGAATTTTCAAATGCACTCTATGGAATTTTACTACCTTCTGCAGGATTCTTTACTTTAATGGGGACATTAACTGTTCCTATGTTAATTTTCACTATACCTCTTGCTTTTTCAAGACTCTTTTTAACTAATAGTGCTAATATTCCAGATATGGAAGGGGACAAATTAGGAGGTAAAATCACTTTGGTTGTAGCTAACGGCCGTAAATTTGGTTTTAAGCTTATTGGAATTTCTGCAATAATAATGACTATATCATTTAGTCTTATTTCATTTACCGGATTTTTCCCTTCAATTTTAGATTTCAAGATGCTTACATTTATTTCATTAATTCCCTTAAGTTTAGGAATAATAGGGCTGCTAAAAATGCCTTTAGATAGAAAAACAGCTACTAAATATGCTACATTTAATATTAAATCCATATTTTTAACTGGCATTTTAATTAATAGCTATTTTATATTTCTGATATTCTTTAAAGGATTTCAATTGGAGTAAGTGCTGACCCTCTTAAATTGAACAGAAAAAGAAATAATGAGAGAAATCTTATATAGATTGGAACTTTTTTTTTGAAAATTTTGTTTTCTTCTAACTGGTCCGGGGATGAGTTTCATATTACCTGATAGTCCTTTTTTAAGTTCTTTAGCAAGTGCCATCCCCGCAAGGTAAGCATCTTCATTTTCCGGAAGGTGAAGAGAAGCACCTGACCGTAAGGATGGATATCTTGCTCTTTTTTCTGCAAATTACCGTATGCAGCACATTTACAATCATTCTCCAGGCAGCAATGGCTATTGAGTAGTGAAGGATCAATGCTTTTTATAAGAAGTCCAGGAACAGGATAGCCACCGTGAAGTAGATAACTAAAGTGGTTATATCACTGATTATGGTGGCAAGAGGTCCTGTGGCAACTGCTGGATCGTAATTAAACCTTTTAAATACCAAAGGAAGGAAGGTGGAGATAGAAACAGCCGCAATTATGCTTAAAAACATGGAGAAACCAACTATGACTCCTAAAAAGTAGGTGCCCCAGCCAATGGTTGCAACCAGGCTGATTAGTATTCCGCAGATAATGGCCAGCATGGCTGCGATTTTAAATTCTCTTAAAATGTAACGGCTCACGGAAAGTTCCGGGTTGATAGCTACACTTCTAATGATTAAAGCTTCTGATTGGGTTCCCACCGCATCGCTCATATATACCAGGACAGGAATGAAGGCAGCTAAAACCAGAAATTTACTTAAGACATCCTCAAAACTACTTACAACTGAAGCTGCCACAGTTCCACCCAGAACACCGATTATAAGCCAGGGCACTCTTGATTTTATCATCACTGATGCGTTAGAGCTTATGGAGTTGTATTCATCACCTACTCGGTGGAATATACCTCCGAATCTAAGAATATCATTTTTAACCTCTTGATTAAAGGTTTTAAGTATTTTATCAAAGGATACTATCCCCAGTAGATGGGTTTCATCATCAACCACTGGCAAAGCTTTCAGTCCATGGGAAAGAGCCAGATAAACTATTCTTTCCTGCTCAGTTTCGGGATTGACTGTAATCAAATCCCTTTTCATAACATCTTCCACGCGTGTATCATTGTCTTGAGTACTGAAAACCTTCTTAATCGAAATTATACCCTGCAGTAGATTTTCATCATTCACCACGTATACGTAATCTATGGTGGCAAAAACATGAGCCTTCTTGGCGAGCATTTCTTCAACATCCCCAATGGTTTTTCCCACATTTATACAGGGAAAGTTGGTACACATCTTAGTATCATCAGGAGACATAATTTTAAACTATACATGTAATGTATTAAATTATTTTGTTTTCTCTGCCTGGTGGATGTCAGAACAAAAAAAGTATGTGCCTTACCACAGAAAATAGAGAATTCCTGCAACATTTCGCATCCAGAGGAAAAAGATCTGCAAGACATTGGAAATACCGGTTCTTTCTTTTATTCTCCTTGCAGCATCAATATTCATCTTGAAATTTAATGCAGAACTGGTGAATATAAGAAATATTTTTTGCTCTGGTCATACAATATTTTATCTGCCCTGGACCATTCTTTATCGTAATGAGCCTCATCAAGGAGAATAAACAGTTCTTTTTTCATATTTACAGGTGTTGTTTCATGAACTTCTTCTAAAAAAACATCTATCACCTCAAATAGCTTAGCCCCTAAATATTTATATATCCTCTTTATAAATAAGAGAATAGTGTCACATATTATAGGGCGTATAGATATATTAGGGTGATTATTTTCACACATGGATTTACATGCAACTTTCTGCAGCTATGATACTAAATCAGGGATGTATTAACATGAATGAGCATGATGGCACAATATTAGCAACACTGCTTTTATTTATGATTGTTATTAGTTTATTTGCTGTTTCTGCAGTGAATATAACTAATGATTCAGCTAACATTACAAATAGCACTGATTCAACAAATCAGACAATTGATGCATCAGTCGATGCTCCTGTTCGGCCCATGTCAGTTTGGGTTAGTCTTACAGTAACTCCTACAAGTGTTAATCTTGGAAGTGTTGATGCAGACGGTGTTGAACGTACATTTACTGGTGTGACAACTGCCCGCATAAGGGCATGGGGATTCAGTGGTAATTTGTTTGTTCGTGCGTCTGGTGATTTTGTAAACAGTGCAAACTCCTCCCAGATAATTCCGTTAAATAATTTTCAATTTGACTGCCCAGGATATGTTACAAAAAGGCCGTTTACCACCACCAATCAGCTTATACATGAGTACAACTATTTTTTAATATATGATGCTAATTATACTATGAATTATTATTTAACTGTGCCAAGATATACCGATCCAGGGGTTTACAGCACAACAGTAATTTACACTGCCACTTAAAGTTTCAAAAGTTTGAAGTCAGTTTCTACACCGGAACTTCTTTATTTTATGGAATTTCATGATTATTAATATTATTATATTTATTTATTAATAAAGGAAGGGAAGTTCAGGGTTAGAATTTTTTTAATGTATTTTTAAATAGTGTTTCACCAAAATAACACAAAAATTATATATATTGGTTATGAATATCACTGTATTATGCAATTGTGATGAATAGGATGTGATTATTGTCACATATTGTTTATCCATTGTAATTAGATTCAATTATTCCATAATAAAATCTGGATGTGAGAAAATGAAACAAAAAATATTGGGCATAGTTCCATTAATGGTGGCAGTGCTTTTAGTGGCAGCATATGCAGCAGGAGACAATCCTGTAGCAGCTAACAATACAACTCAAACTGCAAGTATAAACATTGCAGATGTTCTTGCTCTTCAAACTCTTAGTTTGGTAAACAATAGTTGGGCTAGCACAGATGCAGCAACTGAACTGTACTTTTTAAACAGTACTCTTGGAAATAATACTGTAACTTCTAAATCAAACGGACGAATAGATGTATATCTTAAATCAAGCACCGGATCTAATATTCCAAATACAAATTCCAGCTATTCTAATGATACTTTAAATACATTCCAGTACAGAAGCAATGAGACCGGTAATTTTGTGAACTTCGCTACAACTTTTACAAAGGCAATTAACAACTGGAAAATACCTCAAAATACTGGACCAGCAGGTGCAACTATAAGTATACCATTAAGAGTAAATATACCATCATACACCGACGATGGTTACTATAACTCAACAGTAACATATGCAGCAGTTAGACACAACCGTCCAGCACCTACATGGTAATATAACTAATCTATTTTTTCCCTTTTTTTTATCTGGAGGTGGATTTATCTTCAAACAAATGAAACCATTATCAATTATTATTATATTAATCTTGATCATTAGTCTGCAAGCTCCAGTAATGGCTGGAGGACTTCTTGCAACTCCCTCTACCTTTGGTTATAACTTAAACGATACCAGAACTGTTTCTGGGCAATTTATACTGGAAAATATTGGTAATGTGGATATGAACGTTACACTTGAGGGGAAAAGACTTTTAATGGATAACATTCATCTGGAATTTGCAGATAGTGGAATAGCAAACTGGATTACAATTAATACACCAGCTAACTTCATACTCAAACCTGGAGAGAAGAAAGCAGTGCCCTTTACTATAAATGCACCATCACAATTCAGTTATAATGATGCACTTGGAGCTATCACCGCTAAGGGAGTACCAGTACTTTCAGAAGGGAGTCAGCCCCAATTTGGTGTTCAACAGGCTATTCAACTGGTTATTACAATTGTTGCAGGTATACCTGGTCCAATAATTGAATCTCTGGAACTTTTAGAGCACGATGCGCCAGTTGTGCTTATCTCATACATGCCAGGAGATTTTATGTATCATGTTAGAAATAATGGAACTGTATATGCTAATATGACTGGAAATATTGAAATTAGTGGGCTAATAGGTGGTCAAAAAATTCCAATAGAAGGAGGCGTGTTCCCTGAAGATGATTATTATCTTAAAGCTCAATGGGTTCCTGGATTTGCAGAGTTCGGCATTTACAATGCAAAAACAGTGATTAACTATGGAAGATATAGGCAGGATAAAACTCTGGTTACCAACAATACAATTTTTGTTATTCCAGTATGGTTAATAATTATTTTAATTTTAGCGTTAGCAGTATGGATTATCAGGAAAAAAGAAATTGGATCTCCAGTTAAAATCAAAATTGAAAGGAAATAATAATTTTTTAAACAAATCATATTCCAAATAAAACCGGATGTGAGAAAACGAAACAAAAAATATTAGGTATAGGTCTATTAATGGCCGCAATGCTTTTAGTGACAGCGTATGCTGCAGGAGATAACCAGGTGTCTGCTAACCCTGTAAACCAGCAGGTAATTGTTACAGTACCTGAAGCCATCGCTATTAGTGTTCAAACTCCAGTATCATTTGGCAATGTCTCTGCAGGTACTTACAATGTATCGTCTCCTAATTACACGATAAATAATACTGGAAATGTTAGAATAGACTTATACGCTAAAACAAACGCAACTGCATTTACAAGTAGCACTGCCATTGATAATATACCTATATTAAACAATTACTACATTAAAAACAACAATACTGGCAATTTTGTGCAAGTTTCAACAAGTTCAGTGAAAATATACGATAACATGAATAAGGCAAGTCCGGGTGCAGGCACGCCACATGTCTGGAATACTGCCGGGCAGAGACTGACAATACCTTCATATACTGAAGACGGCACTTATTCTATAGGATTAATTTATACAGCTGTTAAACGTGGTGGTACTGCCCCACCATAAAACTTTTTCTATTTATTTTTTGCTTTTCCCAGCTGAAACCATCAATAATATACTATTTATATAAGTGATTACTATTATTTAGATATAAATCAATTGGAGGTATTTTATGGATATTGGAGATTATTATTCCAGATCTTTTGATGATTTAAAAGAAAACCTGAACATTGTAATTCCATCTCTTGTGGGGACAGTTTTAATAACTTTGATAACGTTAGCAGCTGCTTTAATAATAATGTTTGGATTTTTAGGACCTCAATGGTCTCAATTATTTATTAACGGGATGATTACGCCAGAATCAGTTCCTGATATAACATTAAATGCTGTAATTATTTCTGTACTTGTAATTATCGCTGCTGTAGTTCTTTTACTTCTAATAAATTCATTTATCTACGCTGCAACTGTAGGAATGGCAGAAAAAATACTGGAAGGACAGAAACCTGATCTGGAAGTTGCATGGAAAAAAGGGAAAAAGTATTTCATTAAGGTACTACTTGTGAGTATAATATCTGGCTTAATTGCTGCTGCACTTTTCTTACCACTCATTTTGGGTTTAATACTCTTTAATGTTTCTGATATTCTGGGACTGGTGGTCACATTACTTGGAATAGTTATATTAATTGTGGGTATTATCTTACTGGCACTGGCCTTTATGGTAGTTAACCAGTCTATTGTAATAGGGAAAGAATCCATTATCGGTTCAATTAAAGATAGTATCAATGTTTTTGCAAAAAACAAATTAAAGGTCTTTTTAGTTGCAGGTATTAACCTGGCAATTGCAATGGGTATAAGTTTTGTTTTAGAATTGATCCCGTTTGTGGGATCTTTTTTAAGCATACTTGTTGGAATAATATTAACCCCTTACTTTATTCTGGTAATTACCTATCTTTACATGGATGCAAAAGAGAAACTACCGGGCCAGATCTATCAGTAAAAAATACGTAATTGGAATAATGTATTTAAAAGGTATTTTTTCTTCATTACCTTTTTAAATCATTTAATTTTTGAATCGAAAATTATTTATAGAACCTCTAACCCATTGATAAAATACAAAAGAATAGAGGTTGCGGAAATTATACTATTTCCAAACCACAAAATAAAAAAAAATTTTGAGGTGATATAGTGGCACAATTAAGTGGTGGAAACCAGCCAATTTTAATTTTACCAGAAGGTACCAACAGATTTTTAGGAAGAGACGCTCAAAGAATGAACATCATGGCAGGGAAAGTCCTTGCAGAAACGATAAGAACAACTCTTGGCCCCAAGGGAATGGACAAAATGCTTGTAGACTCCCTTGGAGATATTGTAGTTACAAACGACGGTGTAACCATCCTCAAGGAAATGGATATTGAACATCCGGCTGCAAAAATGCTTGTTGAAGTTGCTAAAACTCAGGAAGACGAAGTAGGCGACGGTACAACAACAGCAGTCATCATTGCTGGAGAATTACTGAAAAAAGCAGAGGGGTTACTTGATCAGGATATTCACCCAACTATAATTGCTATGGGTTACAGACAGGCAGCAGAAAAAGCCCAGGAAATCTTAAATGTTATATCAATCGACGCTGATGACCGCGACACTCTCTTAAAAGTAGCAATGACAGCAATGACTGGAAAAGGAACTGAAAAAGCAAGAAAACCGCTGGCTGAACTCATTGTAAGCGCTGTTAAACAGGTAGAGGAAAACGGAGAAATAGATACTGATCATATTAAAATAGAGAAGAAAGACGGTGCAATTGTAGACGAATCTACACTGGTTCAGGGCGTAATTATTGACAAAGAAAGAGTACACCCAGGAATGCCTTCAAAAGTAGAAGATGCAAAAATAGCACTCTTAAACTCTGCAATAGAAGTTAAAGAGACTGAAGTGGATGCAGAAATCAGGATCACAGACCCTGCACAGATGCAGGCTTTCATTGAACAGGAAGAACAGATGATCAAAGACATGATCAACAAAGTCGAAGACTCTGGTGCAAATGTTTTATTCTGTCAAAAAGGTATCGACGACCTTGCACAGCACTATCTGGCTAAAGCTGGAATCATGGCTGTAAGAAGAGTTAAAAAATCCGACATGGAAAAACTCTCCAAAGCAACAGGCGCTAATGTTGTAACCAACATCGAAGATCTCTCATACAGCGACTTAGGAGACGCTGGAAAAGTAGCAGAAAAGAAAATATCTGGCGAAGACATGATATTTGTGGAAGAATGTAAAGATCCTAAAGCTGTTACCATACTGGTCAGAGGTTCAACCAGCCACGTTGTAGATGAAATTGAAAGAGCAGTTGACGACGCTATTGGCGTAGTTACAGCAACAGTAGAGGATAAAAAAGTTGTTGCTGGTGGAGGGGCACCTGAAATAGCAATATCCAAAGGATTAAAGGAATACGCTGACTCCATAAGCGGCAGAGAACAATTAGCAGTTTCAGCATTTGCTGAAGCATTAGAAATTGTTCCAAAAACACTCGCTGAAAACGCCGGACTTGACAGCATCGACGCTCTCGTTGATCTAAGGGCAGCTCATGAAAAATCACTCTACATGGGATTGGACGTTTTCGAAGGTGATGTACGAGATATGTACCGAGCTGGCGTTGTCGAACCACAAAGAGTTAAAAAACAGGCCATTCAATCCGCTGCAGAAGCTGCAGAAATGATCCTCCGTATTGACGACGTTATCGCATCAACCGGTGCTGGTAGAGGTCCTGATATGGAAGGTATGGAAGGCATGGGCGGAATGCCTGGTGGAATGCCACCAATGATGTAATAAAATTATCTTGCAAAATTGAAAATTTTGCATGTTCTCAAACACAATGTGTTTGAGGGCAACTGTTTTTTCTTTTTTAAATTTAAATCATTAACTTGATGAAAATAATAAATTAGCTTTTATTTTTGCTAAGTAGATATAATAAATGAGAATTTTGGTTAACTTCATTTTTCAGATTTTTATCCTTATAATCTTATCATCACCAGCTTGAGGAATGCCTCTCCCATCTCTATTTGATGTGCTAATGTAAAGATATCCCTCATGAACTACAACTTCTCTGATCCTTCCTAAATTAGTAAGCAGCGCTTCTTCACCAGTTACAGATCTACCATCTGCTGAAAGCGTGATTTTACGTAGTTGCAAACCCCGTAGACATGCAATATAAAGAGCGCCGTTATGATAAGCTATTCCTGATGGGGCAAGGGTGAAATCAGTATAAACTATTAAGGGTTTAATGTAACCTGGTGCAGACTCATTACCTTCGTAAATGGGCCATCCATAATTTCCACCCTTTAAAATGATATTTATTTCATCATTTCTTGTTGCTCCATGATCAGAAGAATACATCTCGTTTGTTAATGGATTCCATGTGATTCCCTGGGGATTTCTAAGCCCATAGGAGTAAACATAATTACCAAAGGGATTATCTTCAGGAACTGAGCCATCTTTATTTAATCTGAGTATTTTTCCAGCTAAGGAATGGGTATCCTGTGCTAAGACACGGTTATTAGCATCTCCTGTTGTTACATACAATTTTCCATCAGGCCCGAATTTTATACGTCCGCCGTTGTGGATTTGTGCACCTGGAATGTTATCAATGAGTATGGTTTCATTTTCTAACCTTTCATTCAAGGTGAATCTTGAAACCATATTTCCATTTTGGCCTGTGCTGTGTAGGTATATAAATTTATTTGTATTGAATTCAGGATCAACTGCAATTCCCAAAAGTCCAGACTCACCTATTTCAACTACATCAATGTTTCCTACTACTTTGGGCGTGCCATTTTCAAGAATACTTACTCTTCCACCGCGCTCTGTAAAGATCATTCTGTCATCTGGGAGAAAATCAATGGCCCAGGGAGTATCCAGATTTTCGGCTAAAATTTCTGTTTCATAACCTTGTTGATTTACAGGTTTAGGTAAAATAAGAAATAAGCCTGAAATTAGAATTAAAATGGCAAAAACAATGATAATAATACTTTTAGTTTTCATTTCCATGCAGCCATCATTTTTTAATGTAATATTAATATTTTAAACTTCATTCATATTAAATCTGTCTAACATTTGAAATATAGAAATATTGCTTTTTAACCTGAGCAACACTTTAAAATCATGAATAATTGATCATGGAAAATTATATAAGATTTACCTTTAAATTTGATGTATGGAACTTTTACAATTATTAATTTGATCCTCTAATCAATACCAAGCTTAATATCTAATCATCTAAAGCTTCAGGTGTAAAAATGAATTTAAAAGAGCTACAATTTGCAGCACTGCTGCATGATATAGGTAAATTTTCCCAAAGAGCAGGAAATACACCCCATAAAAAATATAAAACACTTTCAGAGGAGGATTATGGCCTAACTGGAGCCCATAGCAAATGGTCTGCAACATTCATGTCCAAATTTGATTTTGACATCATGATTGAAGACCTGGTTTTACACCATCATCGCCCTGATAAATCCAAATATCCAGAAATAGCTAAAATTCTGCAAAAAGCAGATCATCACTCTTCTAAGGAGAGATCAAAATCCAGCAGAAAACATGAAGTCAAAAAAGAGCCATTAATTTCTGTTTTTTCTAAAGTGAAAATTGATGAGAATAATCAACCATCTGAGTACTATTTACCTTTGAGAGAATTAAATATTGATAATTTCGATGAAATAAAACCACAAGCCACTAAAAAGGAGATTATGGCTGGTTGGAATCTTCAACCAGATTACAAAAAGCTTTGGGAATTATTTGAGAAAGAAATAGAATCTTTAACAAATAAAGATGACTTTAACACCATTTATTACTTACTTCGAAAATACACATCTCTTATGCCTTCTGCAGCTTACGTGGATCATCCGGATATTTCTTTATTTGACCATTTGAAGACTACAAGTGCACTGGCCACCTGTTTATTCTATTATACTCAAGAAAAAGAATTCAAATATTCTGATAGAGAAGATGCTTACCTTGTAGTAAATGGAGACATATCTGGAATCCAGAAATTTATTTATAAGATTTCTTCTCCACAAGAAGCTCAAAAAGGTATGAGCAAGCGTCTTAGAGGGCGTTCATTTTATCTAAACCTGATAAATGATGCTATTGTAAACAGAATAATAAATGATTTGAAATTAACGCCAGCAAATATCCTTTTTTGTGGCGGGGGTCATTTCATACTGATTTTACCCAATACTCAAAAATCTAAAAACGTTTTAAGTGAAGTTTCAACTGAAATAAATTCAATTTTCATTGAAAAGTTCAATGCCGAGCTTTACCTTGCTATTTCAAATAAATCTTGCGCTGGAGAAGACTTAGAAGATTTTGGTAGCATAATGGATGATTTAGCATTTGAAAATCTTAAAAACAAACGTTCCAGGTTTAAAGAAGTTCTGGGAGATCTATTCAAAAATGAAAATCAAACCCCGTATCAGACATGTCCTGTTTGTGGATCAGGCTATAAATCCAGTGAATTATTTTGTGATGAATGTCTAAAACATGAAACATTAGGAAGAAAGATTGCTAACACTGATTATATTATCAGAGTTATTTCTCCTGAAAATAAAATGGATTTCCAAGAATTAGGAGTTGGATATTACTTTGAACATAAAGGAAATCATCTAATTAATAAATTGAAAGAATTGGCCATTAAATACGAAAAAATAGATGTTTTAAGGCTAAATAGCTCCGATTATTTGAATTTAGCAGAAGAATTAGATGAATATAACAATATTTCTTATGGATTTACTTTTATGGGAAATACAGTCCCTCAACATCCTCTTAAAGGTACTTTATACTTCAGTCATCTGGCAGAAATCAGTAAAGGCACTGATAAAATGGGAATTCTTAAAATGGACGTTGACAACCTGGGTAAAATATTTTCTAAAGGATTAGAAAACCCCTCAATTTCCAGAGTATCCACTTTAAGCTCATTTATGGATCTGTTCTTTTCAGGATACATTAACCACATTGCAGAAAAATACAGGGTTTTAGAAGATATTTGTCCATCATGCCAGGACAATGTAGCTCTTGATAAAATAAAGTTGAGTTTTGGAGAAGAAGAATCAATTGTTGAGGTTTATCGTGAAAAAGAAGGTAAAGTATGTTCTGAATGTGAAAAATCTGCTATTTCTACAATTTACATTACTTATTCGGGTGGCGATGACCTTTTAGTTTTTGGTCCTTATGATCACATCATAGAATTTGCCAGTGAATTACGAAGAGAATTTAAAGAATGGACCTGTCAAAACAGGGATATTAGCATTTCTGCCGGTGTTTTCCTGGCAGGACCTAAATTTCCTGCAGAAAGAGGAGTTAAATTTGCAAATAATTCACTTTCAGTATCTAAAGATTGTGGAAAAGACATGATAACCCTTTTTAATGAGACAGTGCGTTGGGAAACACAGGAACCATATAAAGGATTCAAAGATCTCCTATATTTCGCTTATAAGTTAGAAAATCTTTCAGGTAGCAAAAAAATATCTAAAAGTTTGATTTATTCCATGCTAATGATGTGGCAGGATACTTTCACCCCATTTAAACCTGCTAATAATATTAAAGAATGGAATAAGAACAATAAAATCCGTTTAGAGAAAAAAAGATACGTTCCACTATTTAAATATAAATTAAGGACGGTAAAAAATCTTCAAATTAAAGAAGAAATGAATAGAGAAGGTTTAAAATTCATGCCCTGGATTAAGATTCCTGCTTCCTGGGTAAGTTTAAGGACAAGGTGAGAATATGGTAAATGGACGTAGAAGAAGAAATCAGGATAATCCTGAAGAAATCAAAAAGATTATTGGAAAAATCAGTGCAGTAGACATGTTGAAAAATCTAAGCGCTAAAGAATTTGCTGATGAGGGAGGTTATGCTGATATAATAGCTAAAAACAGCAGCTCACTCAATACCACCCAGCTAAGGAAATTTTTTGGTGCAATAAGAGACCTTGAAAAGAAAAAAGAGTGGAAAGCAATAGAAACTGAGTTTTATCTTTTAAAACCAAAACTAGCCTATGCAGTGGGTAGAGACCTTATTAAAAAACCATTTTACAATTTTATGATGGTTTGTATGGGAAAAGTTGATTTAGGAACAGAAGAAGAAAAGATAGAAAATTTTAAAACAATGGTAAATTTTTTAGAGGCAGTGGTAGCATATCACAAATTTTATAATCCTAAATCCGGGTGAGAACATGTTTAAAGAAAATTATGTTATTTCAGGCGAAATTGTATGTGAAACAGGTATGCATATAGGTGGTGCAAAGGAATCAGTAGAAATTGGAGGCATTGACAGTATTGTAATCAGAGATTCTATATCCAATCTACCTTATATACCTGGATCATCCATTAAAGGAAAGATGAGGTCATTGATGGAACTGAACAGTAATGAGGCAAGTCAAAATATCATTGCATCCAGAGGTCAGGTATGCAAATGCGGTAAATGTTTACCCTGTCATATATTTGGCATCTCTGCTGATGA
The DNA here is from genome assembly GCA_039666455.1 of Methanobacterium sp. Taxonomy (NCBI): domain Archaea; kingdom Methanobacteriati; phylum Methanobacteriota; class Methanobacteria; order Methanobacteriales; family Methanobacteriaceae; genus Methanobacterium; species Methanobacterium sp. Next base: position 13,746 of record JAVSLW010000056.1, read on the forward strand.
AGTGGATGGAGGGCAATTGCAGGGACCTACCAGAATTATAGTACGGGACTCATTCCCTACATCAAAAACCATTGAAAAATGGGCAGAAACTGATGATGTGGTGAGTGGAGCAGAGGTAAAATATGAAAATACTCTTAATCGAATTACATCTGAAGCAAAACCCAGAAATCAGGAAAGGGTTCCTAAAGATTCAAGTTTCAATTTTGAAATTATAT
>JAVSLW010000057.1 GCA_039666455.1 Methanobacterium sp.
AGTATTCCTTTCATTTTATCACGCTCCTTTCAGATTCGTGATTTTAATCTTAAAAGGCATTATATAAACTTTTTTCGGTAAATAAGCACTTAATAACACTTTATTTTGTTACCACAAACACAAATAGTTTAACAAAAATAAGAAGTCACGCATAAAAAGGCCATACTATATTTAAATACCCTATTACCTCATAAAGCCAGTATAACCCAAAATAAACATACTGAAAAATTAAAGAACATAAAATTTATACATGAAAAACAGTTTAAAAGTGATCCAATGAATAAAGATCTGATCAATGTTTTACAAAAAACTGGTGTAGAAACACGATTTATCAGTATCATGGAAAATGAAATATTTATAAACAATTTAAAGCTTTCCAGATTTTCAAGGAAGAAAGAGGAAGAATTTTTAAACGTTTATCCTGAAATGAAGGTTGTGCGGTCCAAAATATTCCAGAAAATCTGCACCAGAGCTTCCCGGAATCTTGCACATGTCATTCGTCCAAAAGAGAAAATATTTCTGGTTAAAAACGATGATCCTCTTAATTTTGCACTTCATGCAGTTTTAGAGCCTTATAAAAGGAAATATGGTATTGAACTTGTTTTTGGAAGTGATATTAACGAAACTATAGATTTGGATGTTGATTCCATTGCACTGGGCCTCACACTTGATCATGAAGCAGAAAATATCCTCAAATTAATGATCAATGGAGAAAAAATTGAACTATTAAGTTTTAGAGAATTTTTTAATGAAAAAAAAGTGATTTATCCACTTATAAACATACCGCGAGCATGGATATTCTCATGGGTTGAAAATAAACCTCCTGAAAAATTCGGACAAAATTATGAAACTCCTGAAGACTTTTTAAAATTTTTAGAAACAATTATACCTGACGTTAGAGAAAATCTTTACAAATCTGCACTTTTTATATCTGATAGGAGAGGTGTTTAATTCAAAAATAGCTATTTTTCATCTAAAAGTACATGAATCTCGCTTAAAACTACCAGCAATTTGTATCCTTTATCAGTCAGCATGTAATCACCTCTTTCGTGGCGTTGAATAATTATATTCTTATCCAGTAACTTTTGAAGGTGGAAAAGCAAATTACCACCTTTTAAACCGGTTATTTTAGATAATGTGGAAAAAGTTTTTGTTTCACTGGCCATGGCCTTTAGAATTTGCAGCCTCTGCCTGTTGGACAAAGGCTCCAGTACGTTTTTAACTATGCTTTCTTCACAAATTAAGCATATATCTTGCTTTTTCTCTTCTGGAGCGCTGTAAATACACATAGAACGCATTAAACTTATCTGTTTTTTAAAAAGGCTGCTTACTTCTTCAAAACAGATTTCGCATTTTTTAAATGGTGCTTTTTCTTTAATTTTAGTAAGTTCAGACTTATTTTCCATTATTGATTCTTCATGAATTTTATCCTGATTTATAAGACCTGCATTTTTGTGCAGGAAAGCTGAAAATATTTGTTTACACTCTTCTTTCATTTCACAGTTATCTATCATACCTCTTTCAAGGCCATTTTGAATATCCTGGCCCATATATCCATTTAATGCATTTATGAAGTCTTTTTTTGAATTTGCAAGTATTAAATCCAGATACTGCTGATTGGTGTTTTCCATGAGATTTTTGATATCCCTGTGGATGGTTGTAAGCTTTGTTTTTATTTCATCCATTTCTTTGGTGTGGTCTTCAGCCTTATCTAACATTGTTAGTTATATTGCTGTGATTGTATAATAAAGGTTTCTATCAAGACCTCAAAAGTTATTATAATATTTCAATTAGTATATTTCATTAACCATTAAGTATATATTAATAGTTAGGCAATAGTAATATGAGGTGAAAAAATGCAGGCACAGTTTGACTTACAACACTTCTGCTGCGGTCCTAAAGGCTGCGAGATAGAAGTATCATACGGTGAAATGATAGACGCAGAATAAGCTTATCTTGAAATTTTTTCATTTAATTGTTCAATTTTTCTTTTTTTAAAATGTGGTGATATTTAATAATATTTCTAAAATACACAGTAGTATCTTATTCAAATTTTAAAATTTATTCTTATTAATTGGAACAGTGAAATAAAATGTAGAGCCAACCCCAGGTTCTGATTCAACCCAGATTCGTCCATTATGGCGCTCTATAATTCTTTTAGCAATTGAAAGTCCAATTCCAGTGCCGGTATATTCTTCACGTGTGTGCAGCCTCTGGAATATGGTAAAAATTCTGTCAAAGTACTCTTTTTCAATGCCAATACCATTATCTTGCACAGAAAAAACGTATTCATTGTTTTTTTCATCCTTAAAAGCAGAAATATTTATTTTAGGCGGAACATCTGGTTTTTTGAATTTAATTGCATTTGAAATTAAGTTTTGAAATAACTGGCCTATCTGTCTACCATCTACCATCACCTCAGGAAGTGCATTATATGAAATTTCAGCATCAGTTTCTGCAATCGCTGCATGCAGGTCAGAGATGGTTTTTTCAAGAATTTCTTCAGTACTAACCATTTTGAATTCATTTCCCATTGTAGTTACTCTTGAATATTCAAGAAGGTCATTTATTAGATTCTGCATCCTCTTGGTGGCATCCACGATGTATCCTATAAATTCATCTGCATCCAAATCCAGTTTTCCTTTGTATCTACGCTCTAAAAGCTGTGTAAAGCTTGCGATGGTTCTCAAAGGCTCCTGAAGGTCATGAGATGTAACATAGGCAAACTGCTGCAATTCTTCATTAGAATGTTTTAACTCTTCAATTATCTGCTTAAGCTCCATCTGGCTTTTTTTAAGCTTATTTTCAGCTATTTTTCTCTCCTCAAGTTCATTTTGAAGAAGAATGTTAATCTGATTTAATTCTCTTGTACGTCTTTCTACAGTGGATTCAAGCTCATTTTTTGTTTTCCAAAGCTCAAGTTCAATTTCCTTTCGTTCTGTTATGTCCTGTTCCACACAGACAATTTTAAGTGGGTTGCCAGCAAAATCAGTGGTCACTTCTCCATTACATAAAACATCTTTGAAGCTTCCATCCCTGCGCTGTATTTTAACCTCATAATTAAAAGGTTGGTGCTCCCTAAGGGCTTTTTCAAGCGTGTCATTAACTATCTGCCTGTTTTCGAGGACCACCATGTTCAGTATGGTTTCATACTTTACAAATTCCCCGGGATTAATACCGTAAATTCTGTATAGACCATCAGATATGGTTATTACGTTAGATTTAATGTTCCATTCCCAGTTTCCAATTTTTCCTATCCTCTGTGCTTCCTGAAGTCTTTTATAATTCTCTTCAAGCGCTTTTTTAATTTTAGTGGGTCCTGTAATATCATGTATTATTGAAACCGTTCCCACATAATTTCCATTATCGTCTCTAAAAGCGTTTATTGAAGATTCAATGTATATCTCTTGGCCATTCTTTTTTGTGCTTAAGTTTTCCCCATGCCATTTTCCAATGGTTTTAAGCTGGTTATAAGCATTTTTTCTATCTTCTGGAGATAGCCAGCGATAATTTACTGTATCTTTAAATATTTTATTCTCTACTTCCTCTAATTTATAACCAAAAAGGGTTTCTGCACCCTTATTCCAGTAGGTTATACGATTTTCATTATCCACAGCAATTACAGCATCTTTAACCTGAGAAAGAATATCAGAATGTACTTTAATCTTATTTTCTGCTTCCTTTTGCTTTGTAATATCCATTCCTATGGTTATATATAATCCATTTATTGAAAACGCTGAAATTAAATAAGTTTTACCCGATTGGGGGAAATACATTTCAAATTTTTTATTTTGATTACACTTAAAAACTTCGTTAGCTATCTTTAAATTAGTTTCAAGTGTGCTTTGAGATTTATATATTTCACTGGCCCTTTTATCAATGATATTTTCCCTGGAAATATCTGAATTTAAAATTGTGGCATGATTTATATATTTAAAAATAAGATCTACAATTTCACCTTTATAATTACGTACTATTTCATGAACATGAACTTCCTCTTCCATATTCTCAAAAATCTGGAGATAATAGGGCTCTTTAAGAGAAAATATGCCTCTTTTTTCCATTTTTCCAATACTCCATTTACTTTACCTGTTTACTAAATTAATAATCAGTACTTCGTAAAGTGTTTATGTAATTTGGTTTAAACAGCCTGTTTTGTACATAAATTGATATAGAATGCCACAAAAAGGTTTGACATTTTTCGCCATACCTGTTATTAATAATAATGTTTTCAGTCCTGCTTAATCCTTGCGCCAATGATTCTATCCAATACCATGAAACACTCCACCTCCAAGCCCAGCAAACATACCAGGAATAGAGGTTGCAACTCTTATTTTTATTTATGATGAACATCATAAATCTTTTTGTTTATTTCCATTTCTTTTTGCATTGCAATATCCTTCACTGTTGCGTATGGGTGAGAATACCTTCCATTACTTTCAGTATATGATTTTAAAAAGCGTGAAGATTTGATTTGAACTGCTTGCTCAGGGCAATAGTTGAGACATGCATGGCAGAAAAAACTCCTTACATCTTTTTGCCAAACCGGCTCTTCATCGACCATTTTTACTTTTCCAGACAGACAGACCTTTTCACATGTGCCACATCGTATACACTTTGAATCAGCGTAAAATTCAACGTTATAAAACATGTTAAGAAATGGAAGAAATAGTGAAAGAATTGGAAAAACAGGCATAGGAGTAATGAAGTCAGTGCCCTTTTCATGGATTTTTTCTTTATTTAAAATGATTTTATGGATTGAATCAAGCTTTTTTTGGACATCAGATTCTATTTTTCTTATTTCTTCTTCTGTTGCTGGTTTCCAGTCCTTAAATTTAGGATCGTTACCGGGCATGTTCAATGAAAAAAATGAATCCAAACTTTTATCTTTCTTCTTTAAAATGTTTTCCAGGTCAATAAACGCCCTGTGCTGGCTTCCAGCCCTTGTTGCAATTGCAAAAATATATTCTGCCGATTTTAAGTTAAGTTTTTTAACAAAATCGATTACAGGAGCAGGTGCCATTGCAAGATGGATAGGAAAAACAAATCCCACTGAATCTGAAACTGATTCAACAATATCTCTATTTAAAAGTCTTACCATTGGTATTAATTTTGCTTCCGGAATTCTTTTTTGTAATTCCTTTGCTACATAAAGTGAATTTCCTGTGCCTGAAAAATAGTAAATTTCTGTACCCATAAAACCCCTCTGGATTGTTTGATATCATATGTTATGTGCATACTGCATATTAATATCTTACCACAACATATCTGAAATCCTCACATCAGGATGATGATATCTTACCGTTTTTGTTAGTGCACTGCTTTTAATTGCTCCTTCCGGGCACCAGTGGAAGCATGCCAGGCAAAATTCACAGTGATGCTGCCACTGTGGCTTGCCCTCAACAATTTCAATATTTTTTACAGGGCAGATTCTGGAGCAATTTCTGCAGCCAATACATTCCTCACCGGTATAAAAACTGTTGTCCATTAATGGCAGGAGTTCTTCGTAGGATTTACCTGATGAATTCGAATATTTCTTTAAATGTCTTAATGTTAAAGGTTTAAATAAAAAAATAAGCGGAGAAACAATTAATTTAATTAATACGTAGGCTTTACCAACCAATATATTAGGGGCGTCAAATTCACCTTCTTTTCTGGCCTTAACATATTCATGTATAACTTCAATATTCTCTTTCCAAACATTAAACATCTTCTGCTGGTTCTGTGTACTGTTAATCTTAGGCCCGGCCATGTTATTGGGCATATTTACAGTAAATCCTGCAGAGAGTTTACTGCCACGTGCTTTAATAATTTTATCCACATATTTTAACGCTAAAACCGACGTACTTCCATATGTGCAGACGGCAAATATGTATTTAGATTCAATATTTTCTAATTTACTTATAAATCTCCTGATTATGAGTGGAACACCGCCGTATGGCTCGTAATACGTTGGAAACACAATCCCAATTACATCTGCATCAGTTGTTATTCTTTCTTCGTCCATTACAGAGGGTATGGATATCAGTTCTCCTCTTAGTTTTTTGGCTATGTCCATTGCCACACTCAGAGAATTTCCTGTGCCTGAAAAATAGTAAATTTCTGTGTTCATAATTATTCCTTCTTTATTTACAGTCATGTGAATTAAATATATTATTATTTTCAATTCTAATAATAACTAACTATAAATCCATACAGGTATATAATCATAACTGGTGCTATAAATGGATGTACAAAATGAAGAATTGTATAAAAAGTGTAAGGAAAGTGCAGCAAGCGGTGACATCATGGGCGCATGTAAGGTGATGCTTGAACTGATGGAAGCAAAAAAAGTGGAAGTTGAAAAGGAAGGAGATCAGACCTACCTTGAAATGGCTGAAAACCTTAAACCCGACGATGTAAGAAAAGTACTGAAAATGGCCCTTAAAATTAGAGAAAGCGGTGAAATTAAGGATCCTGAACTTAAAAATGCTGCAAGTATACTGATCAGGGCTATAGAAATGAGCTAATACTTCTTATTTAAAGAAACAGGTTTTTCAAAGCCACAAAATTTAAAATTTTGCATGTTTTACTTTTTTAATATCAAAGATGGCTGTATCAGCTACTGCCATTACTGCCATGACTCCTGCCTGAACTGGGTCTGTAACTACTAAATCTGCCTTTTTTGTAACACTCCCTGGCATGTTGAGACTTATTACTATTACACCATGCTCTTTTTTCACCTCTTCAACTGCATCAGAAATTTTACCACCCATAAGTGATCCTGCAAGAACAAGCGCCCCTATCCTTGGAAGCCTTCCTACAGCATATACTGCATCTGCAAGCTCTTCTTCACCTACAAGAGGAATTGTATCAATACTAATGCGCTCTCCTCTTATATTGTGCCGATCTGCCTCCGTTATAGCTCCCTGAGCAACCTGAGCAACCTGAGCCCCACCGCCAATGATTATAATTCTTTTTCCATATATTTCACTTAAAGACGGATGAATTTCAACCTTATTTACAGATTTAAACTGCATGATGTTGTTTGAAAGTTCTTCTCCATCCTTAACGCCTTCAAGTTCCATATATACTGAAGCTGAACCGTCTTTTTCTATAAAAAGATGAGTGTAAATAATATTCATTCCACATTTTGCCATTAAATTGGTGATATCTCTTAAAACTCCTGGCTTATTTTCAGATTTTATAGTTAATGCAATTTTTCCCATTTAAATCACATTAGTATCATATGGTTTTAATTAAATGTATATTTTTAGATCAGGAGTCTATATTTTTGGATAGACGTTCAGTAACATTTTATAATAAAGAAGATCAGAAGTGATAAATCATATGATACCAATGTCCTTTATAAACCCTTTATCTGACGAAGCAAAACAAATTGTAAGAGAAGAAAAAGTAGATCTACAAAGGATATATGATGAAAATGATATATTAATAGACCGGATATATTCAATAAAGTCTCAAGATACCTCTGACGATGCATTTATACCCAGAAATTATGCTGATCTTGTTATTAAAAGGTTAGAATGGTATGTTGAAAAAAGAAGCAATTCAAACTACAATTATAGAAAATTCGCTTTTTTATTTGATCCAGAAATTACAAAATTCGATTTAGTTGCTTTTTATATATTATGCCAGGCAGTTGGCTTAAAATTTGGGCCTAATTCTCGAGAAAGCAGAGTATTAGTTGAACTTCAAGGGCATATAATTGAAAATCGTCTAAAAGAGTTGAATTTAAACAGAGAAGTTAGGGAAGAATTAACCAGGCGAATCATGAATGAACTTATAGTTCAAGATAGAATAAAATGGACAGTGCTTTCAGATCTTTTAGGTTCTAAGAAAATTTATCTACACGATCTTGTTTTAAAGGATGGTTATATTATTTTAGATAAAGAAGTATTCATAAAACACTTTGGAGAAGAAATCAAGCATAGACAACCGGAAAAAATGTACAATCTATTCATTGGAAACAGGGTTAAAGAACTTATTATAATCAAAATGATAATGCAGAACACTGAAAATTACATAGAAAGTGTTCATGAAAAGGCAAATATCATAGAACCCAATCCCACCATATTAAAAATCGCCGATGAGGTTACTGAAGTCTTATCTAAAGAAATTAAGTATTATGGAAGTAGTCAATGTAGCGGGCCTCGTGGACAGATAAAACCTTCACCTTTAAGTGTTGATAAGTTTCCTCCCTGTATTAAAGTGGCCTTAAATGGGATTAAATCAGGTGGAAGAAACGAAGCAATAGTACTGCTTTTAGCACCGTTTTTATCCTATGCAAGGCTTAATCCACACGTTTTTGGGAGCAATACATCTTTAAAAATTTCAGATCTTGACAAGGACCTTAAAATTACTAAAAATGAGATTTTACCAATGATCTATGATGCTGCAGATAAATGCAGCCCTCCACTTTTTGATGATCAGCCCCAGGAAAAGGTTAATATTAACGCAAAACTTGGATTTGGTATGCATAGTGAGTTGAATCTCCAGCATGAAGGAGAAACCACATGGTACACCCCAATGAGCTGTGAAAAGGTAAAGATGAACATGCCTTCATTATGTAAGCCCGATGATTTATGTAAAAGGCTTAAAGAAATAAATCCGTTATTCTATTACATAGAAGGAATAAAAAATAATTTAGAATGAAATTTATGAAGGTTCAGTGTATGGACATTTTCAGGCAAGCAACCCTTGAAGAACGTAGAAAATATTACCGGGAAGAATGGGAAGTCAAAGAAGTGCCTGATTTCATTTTAGATTCTATTGAAAACCGGGAATTTGGATTCGACCACTTTGGAAGGGGTCCCAATGACCGATACAAAGTTTTCACCGAACCTGATTATTTAAAACGCTTTATGAAGTCTAAAACACCGTTTGCAGCATACTGTTCAGTTGCATATTATGAAAAACCCCGTAAAAGAGCTGGATGGATGAAATCAGAGCTTGTTTTTGATGTTGATGCTAAAGACATTCCAGTAAGAACCTGCAGCTGCAGCAACGTTTGTGAAACATGTCTTGGCGAAGCTAAAGAAATTGTAAGCAGATTGATAGACACCATAAAAGGAGACTTAGGCTTAAAAAATATTCATCTTGTTTATTCAGGTAGAGGATACCATATAAGGATTCTTGATAAAGATGTAATGAAAATGGATAGCGACGTACGTTCACAAGTGTTAAAGTACCTTGTAGGGGCCGATATTCCCAAAGACATGTACGATGATGGTGTTGCAGTTTATAAGCTTGAACATTTTTCCATTCCCTTTGGATATCCAAGGGTATTTACAGAAAGAATTAAATATGCAATTTTACATTTAACTCCTGATTCAAAACTTGACAATGTTAACCAGAAGCTTATGGAAGATGTTTTAAAGCATAGAAAACTATTAGAAGATGATGAATGGGGGCTATTTAAAAATAGAATAGGTCCTATAAGATATAAAAAAGTTGTAAGTGGTATTGCATCATTGAACATGGGACTGGTTGATGCTAAAGTCACAATTGACCTTAAAAGAATCCTTAGACTCCCTTCCACGCTTCATTCAAAGGTGAGTATGAAATGCATCGAAGTTAAAAATATTGAAACATTTGACCCCTTTAAGGAAGCAGTACCTGAGTTTGTCCAAGATCGATAATTAATGATATTTAAGTTCAAGGCCCAAATACACATTTTTATGCAGATATTCATAGAAAAAAAGAAGCATATCATCATCAAGCCTTTCAGAATCTAAAAAATCAAAAATATCTACAAGTTCATGTTCTTTTAAAATTTCTTTCTTTATATGCTTTCCAAAACTGAGAATACTAATGCTACTTGCTGATAGAATATCTTCAAGAAATACTGTTGCATTTTTATACTTTCTTTCAGTTTCTGCTACCCATTTATCTCCTTCAACATAAGCTTTATCACCATATTTAGATACAAATCTGTTCTGGTGCATTTTTGACCATATTAGAGGTCCATAGTGTTTTTTAACCTGTGGAAGGCAATGAACTTCAAATTCCAGTAGAATTATCACATTTTCTTTTTCATCTGTCCATGAGGAAGTATTAAACACCCTGAAATCCTCTCTTTCTAAAACCCCTCTAAATGATCTTTCAGTTTTTTTAATCTGGGGATAGAGGGCATCGGCAGGAATTTCCGGTGGTTTAAACCTTATTAATAACGTCTTAGTTTTTCTATCTTTAAACTCAGATTTAATTGATTCTTTATTAACATCAATGGTTTTTTCAAAGAAATAATCCTCATCAGGATTTTGCATGAAGTTTCTTGAAGCTATGATAAATTCAGATATTTTTTGAAGGGTTAATGCTGCTGAAACATTCCTATTTTTATCTGTAGGGTCAACAACAACCATTGGCTCACTGAACTGTCCTCCAGTACCATGGTTCTCGATGTCTATCATGGTTTTATGTCTCCATTTTTCGCTTGCAGCCTTTAAAACTTCCATAAATGTTCCATAGTAAATAATTAGAAGTTCACAGAGGTATCCTGAAAATCCACCAACTTTAAACTCCGCACCATAGGTATGGATAGATTTCATAAATTTTTTAAGTAAAAGAACTTCGCCCTTTTGATTTTCTCTTAAATTCTTTTTAATATATTCAGTATGTAAAATAGTGCGATCTACTGCTGATTTAAGCTCATGAGCACCTTTAATGTTATAACAGGGCACAAAATCAATTTCATATCCTTCTATAAATCCTGTGACGTAGGGATGGGAAGCGTAACGTAGTTCAGATATCCCATGCATCATTTCGATACATTTATAGCCTAATTTCAGTCCATATTTCTTTAAATCTTCCTCTGAAGTATCCAGAGGAAATTTTATAAATATATCAATATCAGCTTTTCCTTGCCATGTATCTTTAGCCACAGAACCAACAAGTACTGCTTCTGCATTTATACCCTTTTTAGATGCATAATCATTTATAATTTTGATTAATCTATAAGATAAATCCTTTACTTTTTTAGTTTCTATGTTTGCAGGTCTAATAATCTCTAAAACAGTGTTTAAATCAATATTTGGCAAAATAGTTCACCTTTAATATTTGCTTTAAAGCAAATATGGTCTATATAACCTGTTATTTTAAATCAAATTCCTTTATAGTGGTATAAATCGGTCCGGCAGGAGTTAATTCGCTTTTTTTAAGAACAATCTTACTAATATCCATTTCTCCAATTTCCACATCTCCAAGGTCTTTAAGTTTAGATAAAAGTCCTGCCTTTTCTTTTGCCCCTTTAACACGGCCTATTGTAAGGTGTGGAACATAACTTCTTTCTTTTTTAAAACCCATTTTTACAAAATCCACATCTAAATCTTTTTGAAGGTTTGAAAATGGTTCCGCATTATCCATTCCAAGCCAGAGGACTCTTATGTATCTTTCATTAGGAAATACTCCTGTTTTTTTAATACTGATTTTAAATGGCTCGTGATTTTCTATTTTATTTTCTATGACTTCAATTATGTCATTCAGCTTATTATCATCTATTTCGCCGAAAAATTTTAAAGTACAGTGAAGATTTTCTCTTTCAACATATTTTACCGGTGCTTCGCATTCTGCAAACCTTTTTTGAACATCTGCTATCTTATCAAGGAGTTTTTCATCTATTTCTACTGCTAAAAAAACTCTCATTATTACACCATAGATTTTTTATTTTTCAATTATACTTTCTTCAATTGACATTCCAAAATGTCTTGCTCCCTTATCCAGGTAAATCATTACCTTATCACCGACTTTAATATCTGCAATAGATATGGGGTCGCCCTGTTCTCCAAGAAGTCTGATGGTTTCTGCATTTTGTAAAAGTGTTTTTAGCTTAACCCCTTCATATTCAGCTTCAATAAGCATTAATGGCCGTTTTTCAATTTTAATCCGTCCAACAACTGTTGTTTTAGCGTTACCTTCTTTATCTACAGTTAAAAGCTCGTCTCCTGTTTCAATCTCAGAGAGGTATCTGGTTTTATTATCTGGAGTCATCACATATGCATGGACAGGCCCTGCATTCACCCTGAAAGGTCTTGAAGCGACATATTCACTTTCAAGAGATTCGCTGTGTACAAGAAACAGTCCTCTGGAGTAGGACCCTATGAGCATTCCTTCACCCACATGCATCATGGAGCAGGTGTCAATACAGACCCGATCTCCAGATCCAACTGGCCTGATACCTGTCACTGTTGCAGGTTTAAGATCAAGCTTAGAATCTATTTTCTCTGCTAATGCGGCAACTTTTTTAATCTGATGGATGTCTGATGTGTAAAGAAGTATGCCATCTGTACCATGCTCTAATGTTTCAAGTGCAAGTTTTGCCTCTTCATAGTCACAGGCAGCAGCCACCAATTTAACATCTTCACTTTGAAGGTCTGCTATAATGTTTTCTAAGGGAATGATCTTCCAGTCGCTTCCAACAAGGATCACATAATCAGCGACCCTTCCAATTTCAGTGGCCAGTTTCTCATGTTTCTTGCTTTTAATTTCAATGTATGATGCCACCTTCTTTCCCTTTCTTTTAAGTTCATTTACCTCACGCAAATCTTTAGATTCTGATAAATCATCGGGAATTTCCAGTGTTCCATCGCCTTCGCTGTTTTTACCAACAAGTACTATATCTGCATCCTCGCTGTTGGATACTATCTTAATTTTGCCCAGTTTTTTTATTTCAGGAACGTTTTCAAAGTCAACTACTGTATCAATTCCTGATTCAAGTGCTGTGGTGATAATATCTTTTTTTTCATTCCAGAATGTGCCTTCTGCCATGATCCATGCAAATTTCATGTAAACCCTTCCAGTCATCCTTCTATTATTTTAAGTGCTTCTTTAACATCCATGTTGTTGTGCACAATCTCTGCAATTGCCTGTGTGGTTTTTCTTGGTGATTCTGCCTGGAAGACATTTCTTCCAATAGCAACACCTGCTCCACCCACGCTCACTGCATTTTTAACCATTTGCAGCAATTCTTCGCTGGTCTCTACTTTAGGGCCCCCAGCAATAACAACAGGTACAGGACAACCGCTTACAACTTCTTTAAATGTTTCAGGGTCTCCAGTGTAGTTTGTTTTTATTATATCTGCTCCAAGTTCTGCACCTGCCCGGGCAGCAAGTTTTACAACATCCACATCATGTTCATCTGCAATCCTTTCTCCTCTCGGGTACATCATAGCAATTAAAGGCATTCCCCATTCATCGCAAATTTCTGCAGTTAGTCCAAGGGTTTCAAGCATTTCTGGCTCCATATTAGAACCAATGTTTACATGAACTGATACAGCGTCTGCACCAATTTTTAATGCTTTTTCCACCGATGTGACCAGTACTTTATGGTTAGGATCAGGTCCTAAAGACGTACTTGCAGATAAATGAATAATAAGCCCGATATCAATTCCATATCCTCTGTGGCCAGTATCTACCATTCCTTTATGCATGATAACTGCATTTGCCCCACCGCTTGCAACTTCATCTATTGTTTCGCACATATTGGCTATTCCTGCTACAGGTCCAATAGAAACACCGTGATCTACAGGTACTATTACAGTTTTCCCTGTTTTTCTGTTTATTATTCTTTCAATTCTAATCTTTTTACCGATCATTGGATATCCTCCATTTAAAGATGAGTGAAGTTCAGGTTTTTTAAACATTATATTATCTAATATTCTGATAAATATAAATTTAAATGGAAATTTACAGTCATAATTTAGAAGACCATAGTTTGAGTTCTTTCAACCTGGGCGGCACTCCATCCCTGGCTGATGATTCTAACCAGCCATACCTGGATTCTATTTTTTCTTCTGCCCGGGCTGAATGTATGAAGTCCAGAAGACCTCTATTTCTTATTATTGTTTCACGAGGTTTTAAACTTGATGACCAGATGAAAAAAACTTTAAATGCTGTATCAGGGTGATACCCTCCCCCAAGATCCACTGATAGCACGTCACAGCTTCTAATTAGATTTATTATGTTTTCTAAAGTTTCATGAAGCCGTACATCTGCTTTGATGAATTTTACATTTTCGTATTTATTTTCTATTTCCGTCATGCTTTCTGCTGCTTCAGGGCTGTTATCCAGTGCAATTATTTTTCCACAACTTGCAAGCTCGGCCAGAATTTTTGTGGAATTTCCAACATGACAGCCCAGTTCAACAACAACATCATCTGATCTGATAACATTTTTCAAAGCTTCCCTGTAAACTTTAATATCATAGAATACTTTTATCATAAAATCCCTTATTTTTACCTTAAGTAAGTGAAAAATCAAACAATTTCAAAAACTTAGGTCATGTTTTAAGCATTTTTGTTGTTTTATTATCTGTAATATTTCTGGATATACTTATAATTCCAGTAATGCCTCTATTTGCATCATGCATTAGTGCTTCTCTAATAGTTACAATCACTTTAGAGCCGTCTTTTCTTTTACATTCCTTCTTACTATTGTATTCTTCCAGTTCAATCATTAATTCAATATCGCGCTTTAACTGGTCGTTGTTCTTATCAGGATAAAGTACTTCTACACTTTGACCTATTATTTCTTCTTTAGAGTGACCATAGACTTTTTCTGCCCCATCATTCCAGTAGATAATTTTTCCCTTTAGATCATATACCACTATACAGTCTCTAACATTTTTTAAAATATCTGCTTGAAAGTGAAGCTTATTTTCCATTTTTTTACGTTCTGTGATATCCTGAAATATGCAGTGAGTTCTCTTGAAATGCCCTTTTTCATCGTAGCTTATCTTGCCATTAAATTCAACATCAATGGTAGATCCGTCACGGCATTTCATTTCAAATTCAATATTTCGAATTTCTCCTTCTGCTTTAAATTTGGGAAAATTTTCCCTGAATTTACGAACAGGAGTTTTTAAAAAATCTCCAAACCATTTCCCTATAACTTCATCACTGGAATAACCCAGAGAATCAAGCCATGCCTGATTAACTTCAATAATATGTCCTGACTCATTTAAAGATTGATAAGGTAATGGTGCATCCTGGTAAAGTAATTGAAACTTTTTTTCTCGTTCTTTTAATTGTTTATCAAGTTTATGTTTATAAATACCTATTTCTATTGTACTTTTTAATCCATCATAACTAATGGGTTTGGTAATAAATCCATATGGCTCTGTTAATTTAGCACGCTCGAAAGTTTTTTCATCAGAATGTGCAGTTAAATAAATTACAGGAATATCAAATTGTTTTTTAATTATTTTAACAGTTTCTATGCCGTCCAGTTCACCTTTAAGTGTAACATCCATTAAAATTAAATCAGGGTTAGTTTCGTCTATTTTTTCAATAACCTCTTTTTCCCTGGATGCTGTTGAAACAACATCAAAACCAAGTATTTTCAAAGTACTTTTTAAGTCCATCACAGTAATTGCTTCATCTTCTGCAATTAAAATTTTTTTACGAGGCATAGTAAAAATCCTTCATAATTTAGCTGCATGAATTTATATTTTATTTAATTAAAATATTTTTGATATTATTTGAATAAATCATTTCTTTTTTTTAATCATTTAAACTTTCGGCAGCTGATTCACCTGCAAGATAACCTGTTGAAAATGCCTGTTGTAAATTGTAACCTCCACTTGGCGCACATAAATCCATCATTTCACCTGCAAAATAAATTCCGCTAATTATTTTTGATTCCATAGTATGTGGATTTATTTCTTTCTTTGAAATTCCTCCACATGTGACCATGGCTTTATCAATAGGTAAAGAACTGATTATTGTTAAAGGAAAAGCTTTTAAGA